>JBBRPU010000370.1:0-3817 GCA_038227545.1 Candidatus Acidiferrales bacterium | reverse complement strand
CTCACCACCCACGCGGCGGACGCGATAATCCAGGAGATGAAAAACGCCGTCCAGGGCAGGCGCGTGCGTGGCGCGGCAATAATTGCGGGGCCCCAAACGAGAATGGTGAATAGGCTGAGCATCCCTGCTTCGATGCGAGCGGCCGCACGCGCAAGGACTCCGAACAGCACGCCGAGACCGCAAGCCATTTGTCCTGCGCCGGTAAGATAGGCCCAACCCTCGCGATACGGTAGCCACGGTGGTACGAAGTCGGCGGTCTGCTTCACGTATACGATGTGCGAGAGTCCAATTGGCAGTAGAGAGACCGCAAATACCAGTCGCGCAATGTAGACGCTGCTCTCGGTGGTGGCGAAAGCCAGCGGCGAGCCGGCACGCAGGTCAGCGAACCTGGCAAACAAAATCCATCCTCCACCGAGGAGCACGGCAATCTCGCCAAAGCCGAGCCACACCGCCTCCATGCGTGGAGCGGCCAGCAGAGCGGGAACTTTCAGCAGAAGCCACACCATCAGATATGGGAGCAGGATGCGTGCAGACCATTTGGCGATAGCGCTGAAAAGCAATCCGATGCCGCAGAACAGCATCAGCACGCCGGACGCGTAAGCGAGGATAGTCCGGCCGGGGACCGAAGGCTCGACGGGTTGCCACACCAGGGCGAAATCACCGTAAATCAAAGCAAGGATGCCCAGGCCGATGAGGCCGATGGCGAAGAGCGTCAATGCCGGCTGCTGTTTTCGTGTCATTGAGTCCTTAATTAAACGACATGGTAAGCGGGCGCCGGCTTCACATTCATTGGATTGGCTGCCGAGCCGGCGACCGTTCATAAGGTAGACGCATGGCAACCCGGTTAGACGCTCCCTCAGGAATTTGGAGAGTCCGTGGCATAATCGCTGAAACATTGCAGTCGAGAGGGGCAAATGGGCCGCCGGGTTCCTAGATTTTCGTGTGACGCTTCCGCCGAAGTTACCTCCGAGGGCCGAACGGAGCTGACCAACGTAACCGAGTTGAGCCGCTATGGCTGCTACCTGCAAACACCTACGCCGCTGGCCACCGGAACGAGTTTGGCGGTGAGGATTATGAATGGTGGGCAGGTTTTTACCGCCACGGCGATGGTGGTGTACTCGCAACCGGATCTGGGGATGGGCATAGCGTTTCGAGAAGTGAAGTCATGGTTCCAAAACATTCTGGAGGAATGGTTGCGTGAGTGCTTGGAGAAGCGGGGCGGGGATGTGAATTGAGGCTATGCGGACCGGGCGCATAGCGGCGCGATCAAATGTTGGGATGCGTTAAAAAATACGGACCAGGTTGGCCCTTGGGGGTTCACCTGGTCCGTTTACTTTTGTGATCGCGTTGCCAGCCTCGATATGAACCGTGACTAGCAGGCGGACGTGCCGTTTAATCACAGCGCTACCGGTCGTCAGCGTCGTGATCGCCATCGGGGCCGCTGAACAAGCTGGACATCACTTTCGTTTGCGCGTCGCAGGCGTGGTTCAGGCAGGGGAGCCGGAAGGCACCTTCCAGAGTTTTGAGCATGGAGAAGTGGGTGTAAAAGGTGTTGTCCTTTTGTCCCTGTTCGCCGTAGTTGGTGTTCACGATGGCAAGAACGCGGTTGGTGGTGGGCGCGACGCTGTAGTCATCCTCATCCCAAACGACGACGATGGCATTGCGGCCTTTCTCCCAGGCGGGAGAAGCATGGATTTGCTTCACGATTGTGCGCAGAGTCAGGTCGCCGATGTACATGAGCGCGGGGTTGAGTCCCACGAGTGTGCCGTTGTCATTCGGATCGAAGTCGCACTGAGTGCCACCGTTGGCGCGGCCATGCTGGTCGTTGCACTGGTTAGGGGCGATGAAAGAAAAGGAAGGCACGTTGCCGGAGTCGAGATCTTCGAACAAACCGCGGTGACCTTCAAAACCAACGACGCGACTGAGGCTCAGTTCGGCATCCTTACCTTCCTGGACGCTGCGAAAATAAACGAAGGGGTCGTGTTTGGCGGCGTATAGCTTGAGCAAGCCCTGGGCTTCCAAGGGCAGGACCGCGAGAATATTGCTGGAGTCGGTGAAGAAACCGTCCGCAAAATTCACTTTATCGGCGCCCTGAGGGCCGAGGCTTTCCTGATAGCTCTTCCAGGTCAGGCCGGCTTCGACAAGCTGGTCGGCGATGGTTTTGCCGACGATGTGGGAATGCGCAGCGATGGACTTCACGCCATCAATGTTGTTTTCGCCGGCGACGCTGCCGGGCCCGCATTGCACTTCGTTGGTGCAGTCAACAGCGGGCGTGGCGGCGTCGGTGCCGGTGCCGTAGATGGGGCAGATAGCTGGGCTGGCGGGAGTATCGGTGTTGGTGGTGGCGGATTGCAGGTTATTGGTGCAAGTGGCGTTGTGCCAGTCGGGGTTGTTATCGCTCTGCACGCCAAAGTTTGAACCGCCAACGAATTCCAGATAATTGGTCAAGCTGGGATGTGCGACGCCGAAATAATTCGTCGCGGAATTGGAGGACTTCGCGAAGGAGTTGGCGAAGGGAGTATCCGGATTACCGATGATCTGTTTGTAGCCGTGATTTTCCATCATGATGATGAAGACATGGTCCAGACGGGGAACACCCTTGGGAACAGCTCCTTCTTGACCCCACACCGATCCCGCCGCGGATGCGGCCAGTAGAACTAGAATTGCGGCCTGCTTGATCATTTTATGCGACCTTTCGTTTTTTTCTGCGATTTAGGATGTCAGAGCGGGATCGGCGAACCAATCCAAGCGGATGTGACGTTAACCGAGGATTGTTAATCGGCAGTTAAAGTCAGGCTGCACGCAGATGAAGGTTTCAGGGGTTTACGATCAGCGGCTGAAAATCAGGACGCGTAAGGCCTTCTATTTGGTGACGGGAGGCCCGAACTTGTAGTCAGTGCAGTACTAAAGGTCGGCCTGCGCACCGCAAAAATAGAGGGCGGCCGAAATTGGCCGCCTCTATTGACCACATTGACGACAATGGGCTGGTACTAGTTGCTGTCGTCTTGATCGTCGTCGGAAAAAATGGCCGGGAGCACGCTGGTATGTTCCTTGCGCACGGCGTCAAGCTGGGTGGACTCAATGCCCAAAGCTTCGAGCAAGGTGACCGCAACCTGTGAAGTGGCCACGGGAGTTTTTACTGTGCGGGCATCGAGGCCGGGGTTGGAGACAATGAGACCGACGTTGGTGTCGCCGAAGCTGAGTCCACCATGTTCGGCATTCTTTTTCTTGGAGGTGGTGTAGATGGTTCCGTAGACGGGTTGGACGATGATGTCGGGTGTGCGGCTGTCACGGAGCGGATTATTGAAACGCAACTTTAATTCCGCACCGGCCAGCACCTCTTCAATGGACAACGCGTTGGCGTTGGCATTGAGGTAGGCCGCGACATCGGCTGTCTTGCTTTGATCGGCGAGCCAGATAAGCACCACGTCGTCATCTATCAGGAAACCGCACGGACCGCTCGGGCAAGCGGCCGCGCTGGCGATAGCCGTCGCAGCCGAGCTGGAGCTAGCATCCGGCAACGCCGCAACCAGGTCTGCGAAGTGTCCGGGCTTGTTCACCTTTTCGGGGTTGATGGGAGATTGACCGTGCTTGGCGGAAACAATGAAAAGTGTGGAGTCGTAGATGCCCTGCGCTTTGAGAGCCGAGATGAAACTGGCCAGCGCCTCGTCCGTCTTTTTCAATCCGTATTCGAGCACAGCGGTTGGCGTTCCCGCGCCATCGAGATAGCCGCCAGGCTGCCCGTTGAAGAGTGTGTCGGCCGTGCAGCTGGCGTCCGAATTATCCTTGGCTAACTTTTGCCCAACGCTGACGGCCT
>JBBRPU010000369.1:0-3852 GCA_038227545.1 Candidatus Acidiferrales bacterium | reverse complement strand
CGCCGTAATACGTTAACGTTACGATTCCGCCGCCTGCGGTCATCAAAGGAGCGGCCGCGCGCGAAACCGCGATCAACGAGTACACGCTGACGTCGTGCGCGATCCGGAATCCCTCGCGAGTGGTATTCAGGAATTCACCGCCCAGCTCCGCGGCGGGAGCAAACGCCACGCTGTGCACTACGCCTTGCAGGGTGCCGTGGCGCGTTTTCAATTCTTCGAATAATTTTGCGATCTGGTCATCGTGCGACACGTCGCACATGAATCCCGCAGCGCCAGGCAGCTCTTCGATCAGTCCTTTAGCTTCCTGCTCCAGTCGCTCGTTCTGATAAGTGATCGCCAGCCGCCATCCCGCCTGGCTCAGCTTTTGGGCGATGGCCCACGCGATACTTCTTTTATTGGCAACTCCGAAGACCACTGCGGTTTTCTGCGCTTCGCTCATGCTTCGCTTGCACCCCTGGAAATTAAATCCTCTGAAACGCCCGTTCGATCTCTTTCACGGAATATCGCAACACTACGGGCCGGCCGTGCGGGCAGCTCATCGGGCAATCGGTTTTTGCCAGCTCCGCCAACAGCCATTCCATTTTTGTCTGGTCCAACGGCATGTTTACTTTGATGGCCGCGTGGCACGCGGTGGAAGCGGCGATCTTCGCTTGTAAAGTTTCGATGGAGATCGCGGTATTCTCTCGCTCTATGCCGTCGAGGATTTCCGTCAACAATTTCTCGGCGTCGCCCGCGGCGATTCCCGCGGGAACCGCCTGAATCGCCACGCTCCTCGGACCAATGGGTTCCACTTCGAAGCCATTGGCGGCCAGCTCTTCCGCAATTTTCTCGAAAATTACGATTTGGCGTGGAGCCAGCTCGATCACCATAGGCATCAGCATGCGCTGCGCCTCAATTTTTCCGGCGCGACGGGCCAGCAGGTGCTGCTCGAAGAGCACGCGCTCGTGCGCGACGTGCTGATCTACTAGCCATAAGCCGCCGCCATTCACAGCCACGATGAAACTGGAACTCACTTGGCCGAGTGGTTTCAAATCCGCGATCTGATCCACGCGCGGCAAACTTGCGGGCGCGTCACCGCTCGGTCCCGCCAGGTTTGCAGCCCAATTCCCTACCGCAGATCTGGCGGCTGTGCCGGGCTGCGGCATAAATCCACTTTGGTCGAATGCCAAGCGCTGTTCCACGGGCCGCAGAGGAGCCGACGACAGATCGAATCCGCCATCGGACCCGACACCGGAACCGAATCCCATTTCTTCCATCGCGGGAATGATTGCGCGCGGAATAGCCGACGAGCCCATTCCGCCGACGCCCGCATGTTGAGCGGCAAAATCGGCGGTCGTCACCGCCATGGAGCTGCCTGCGCCGTTGCCGGGCATGCGCATGGGCTGCGCGCCGCCACCAGCCGCGGTTGCAAAACTCGCAATCGCGCGTGAGCCCACGAGCGTTTGCCGGATGGTGTCGCGCGTAAAATCGTGGACAAATTGCGGCCGGCGGAATCGAACTTCAATCTTCGCGGGGTGCACATTCACATCCACTTCGTCATACGGCATGTCGAGGAATAGCAGCGTCGCGGGAAAAACTCCTGCTGGCAAAATGTTGCGATAGGCTTCGTGAATGGCGTGCAGGATCAAGCGGTCGCGTACCAGCCGGCGGTTCACGAAAACATAAATGCCGTTACGGTTGGCGCGCTGCGCTTCCGGGCGCGAAGTGAATCCGCTCACCGTCAGCGTGGCTTTTTCCTCTTCGATTTCCAGGGCCGGTTCGGTTATCGCGGAACGAAACGCCAACGTGGCGGTAGGAATCTCCGCCAGTTCTTCGAGCGCTTGCTTTCCAAAAAGCTGATAAATGCGGTCGGCAAGTTTCTCCACCGGAGTGCAATTGATGATTTCCTGCGTCGGCGTGGTCAAAACGAAATGTCTGCCGGGATTCGCCAGCGCGTAATGCGTCACCAGCGATGCAATATGCCCGAGTTCCGTGGTGTCTGACTTCAGAAATTTTCTGCGCGCCGGCACACTGTGAAAGAGATCGGCGACGCTGATTGTGGTTCCCGGCGGAACGCCAGCGGGCTTCACGCCCAGCAATTTGCCGCCGGAAAATTCCACGCGCGTGCCTTCCGCTTCCGCCGCATCGCGCGTTTCCAGAACGAGCCGCGAGACTGCCGCGATCGTCGGCAGCGCTTCCCCGCGAAATCCCAGCGTGGCAATCGAAAGCAAATCGTCCGCGGAGCGCAATTTGCTGGTGGCGTGGCGTTCGAAGGCCAGCAGTGCGTCGTCATGCGTCATGCCGTGGCCATCGTCAATCACGCGAATCATGCGCCGCCCGCCGGACTCCGTTTCGATGCGGATAGTGGTGGCGCCGGCGTCGAGCGCATTCTCCAATAATTCCTTCACCACTGAGGCAGGCCTCTCCACCACCTCGCCCGCGGCGATTTTGTTGGCCACTGCTTCCGCTAATATGCGTATGCGACTCAAACCCACCCACCACCCGGCCCTCTAAAAGACGAGTGCTTCGGCACGCTACCGTCCCACCCACCAGGAGACAGGGGGTTTCGCGCCGCGCCTGCCGGCCCGCTCGAAGGCGGGGGCTGCGGCGCCGCGTCGTCCGACCCGCCAGGACGGGGGCTTCAGCCCCCGCGCCACGTTGCCCGGCTCGAATGGGGCTTCAGCCCCTGAAGGCATCCCGCTGTGCCTGCGCGGCATATCATCCGACCCGCTAGGAGGCGGGGGCTTTAGCCCCCGCGCCGCGTTGCCCGGCTTGCATGGGGCTTCAGTCCCTGAAGACATCTCGCTGTACCTGCGCGGTATATCATCCATCACATACCGGCCATTCGCCGCCCCATACTTCCAATCCTCCGCCCTCACGACCAACCCCGCCTTCACCGGATTCATCCGTATGTAATCGGCCTTGATGCGCCAATCGTTCTCATCGCGAATCGTCCAATCGAAAAATCCATCCTGCCAAATCTGCAAGCTATGACCGTGCGCCCGATGAATACGATGCGAACTGCCGCCCTTCACGAACTGTATCGCTTTCTCGAGGCTCGTCGTCGCGCCAGGAGTCAGAAGCAGATGAAGATGATCCGGCATAATCACAAATTCATGAAGTAAATATGCACCCTGATCGCGGTAATGAAGGAGCGCTCCAACGCATATTTCCGCCGCGGCAGGTAACTGAAAAATTGTCCGGCTCTGTCCACATTTCGTCGTCACGAAATAGGAGCTGCATGGGCTGATTCGATGTTTTGGTGTGGTCATCGATTGCTTTCTTCAGGGGCTAAAGCCCCGCTAGAGGCAAGCCCGCGTGCGGGGGCTAAAGCCCCCGCCTCCTGAAAAACCCCGTCGTACTCTGCACATCGTCGGGGGCTAAAGCTTCCGCCCCTGAAAAACCCCATCGTACTTTGCACAACGTTCGGAGACTAACGCCACCGCCTCCTGAAAACCCCGTCGTACTCTGCGCATCGTGCAGGGGTTGAAGCCCCGGACTCCTGAACCCAGTCCTAACCTTCCTTCGTTTGGATTCCCAGATGATCCAGCTGGTCTTTGTCCACTTCGCTGGGGGATTCTGCCATCAAATCTACCGCCGCTGCGGTTTTGCCGAAGGCGATTACTTCGCGAATGGATTTTTCTCCCGCCAGCAACATCACTACTCGATCGAGTCCTAACGCAATTCCTCCATGTGGCGGAGTGCCGTAGGTGAGCGCATCGAGGAAGAAGCCGAATCTTCGGCGCAGCTGTTCCTCAGAAAGGCCCAGCGCTTTGAACAGGCGCTGCTGTACGTCCTGGCGGTGGATTCGAATGCTGCCGGAGCCAAGCTCCACGCCATTCAAGACCAGGTCGTAGCCCTTCGAGCGCACTT
>JBBRPU010000368.1:0-3873 GCA_038227545.1 Candidatus Acidiferrales bacterium | reverse complement strand
CAATCGCGCCAACCCCGCTAAATCCTTCGCCAGCGGAGCAACGCGCCTCGCCGGCGCGTTGCGCACATACTCGTACCCCGCCTCCGCTGCAACCTTCAAGGCTTCCACACTCACCCCGTCCTCCAAAACTTTGCCATCCCCTCTTCCCGCGTCACCAGTAGTCATGAATCCTCCGTTACTGCGTCCACCAACTCGTACGTGGACGGCACGCAATCCATGTCGGACTCTACTCACTTTTCATGGAGTGAAAAGAGCCGCATTGGCTCAGGCTAGGTTCTTCTGTGGATGGGTGATAATTTCAACGCGAAAGCAAAACCGCGTGACACCGGCTATGCCTGGATCTTTACGATCTGTCCGGGCTGGATGGTTCTGATTCCGGCGAGAAGAATAGGAAGGTGCTCCAAAAGGTCCGCCAAGCGGTTCGATTTGGCTCGCAGGACGACGATAGCCATTGTTCGGTCACTTAAATTCTGCTGATATTCGATGCTTTGGTCGACAGTCACGAAAACATCAAACTTTGCCGCTTCCGCTGCCGAGAGAAGCTCGCCATTTTTCAGCCCGGCTAGACCGGCGTATCGTGCGGTCTGGCAGTCGTACTCGGGCAGTGAGTTTCGCAATCGTTCGTCGATACACTCGTCGATCAGAACGCGCATTTATAAGCGTGAAAACAAGAGGTGTTTGGCTTCTTCCAGTGCCGCGATCGCCAATTCCCGAGAGACGGTGGGAAATCCCTCCAAAAAATCTTCCAATGTTTCTCCACCTTCCAGATACTCAAACATGGTTTGAATGGGCACTCGGGTTCCGCGAAACACCGGAACTCCACCCAGAACGTCCTTATTTTTCACTATTGCTTCCATTCCGTCATTCTACCACTCGTTTCGCCAGCATACGCGGAACCGGCGCTTCGAAATTTCCCTTTTTCCCGACCCCATGCTATCTTCCCCATCGAAGAGAGGTTTTCCTTTCATGTCCGTTAATAAAGTTATCCTCGTCGGCCGTTTGGGCCGAGATCCTGAGACACGCTACACCGGCGGCGGCCAGGCCGTGGCCAATTTTTCTATCGCTACCGACGAAACCTATAAAGATCGCAACGGCGAAAAACAGAAGCGCACCGAGTGGCACAAAATCGTGGTCTGGGGCAAGCAAGCCGAAATCGCCCAGCAATATCTGAAGAAGGGCTCCTTACTTTTTCTCGAAGGCCGCATTCAATCGCGCGAGTGGCAGGATAAAGAAGGCCAGAAACGCACCAGCTTTGAAATCGTCGCCAGCAATTTTCGCATGCTCGGTGGCCGCGGCGATGGTGCTGCGGTTGGCGCCGGTGCGGGCGCGGGTACCGGACCAGGCGGTGGCGGACGCCACGACGACTTCGAAAGCCACGCTGCACCATCCGAAGATTCCTTCGGCGGCAGCCCCGCCCCCAGCGGCCCGGACATCTCCGACGAAGATATCCCCTTCTAAAACGCAGCTCCTATAAATTTTAAATTTTTCACGCAGTATTGAACGCTGAGGATGCCCCACATTCAGGTTTTTTGAAGGTGGGTCTTTCAACGTGGAACATCGCCAACTCCACCAATCCGCTTGATTCGAACGGAAGCTGGGATTCGCACACGCAAGAAGTTAGTACCTAGTTTTTTTCACTCGCCGCTCGCCCTCGCACCGCCACGCGAAACACCACCGCTTTCGCCTTCTCCGCGCCATTCTGAAATTCCACCGTAGTCGCCCCCGCACCCAGCGCCGCAAACTTCCACAATTCTTGCGTGCCCGCACCGCCACTCCCCGTCGGCGGTGCCACCCGGCTATGCTCGATCAGCCGCAGTTTGCCGCTGTCCAGGGCCTTCGCCAGCGCCCATTCCGAAGCCGCCGCGCCCTTCATCGGCAGCGCAATCGTGAACTCCTCCCCAACGCCGCTGGCAAGCGACTTTTTGGCGTCCCGAAAAATCGCCGCCTTCTCCCGAGCGACTGAAACCCCAAATAACTTCGCTCCCAGAAATTTTCCCTTGGCATCAAAGTCAAACGAGTACCACGCATGTCCCAACACCGCGCACGCATGGCACTCCTCCCGCAACCGGTAATTCACAATAATGTGCGCCCCTGCCATCGACCCCATCTCCACGTCAGGCGTTTCCGTGCCGTAACGATCTCCAGGCCACAGCGAAACTTCCTTACGATTTTTCGACAACGCCACATACGTGGAGTTGAATTTCAAAGCGCCGGCTCCCACCAGCTTGTGATTATCCACGTCAATCACCGCGGGGTCGCCATTCACAATCAGGCAAGACTGATTTTCATTCGCGCGATACGGATAAAACACGTACGCGATGTCCACCGCCCCAGCCACTTTAAAATCACGCACAAATCCCGGTTCGCCCAGCTGTTTCGAAAACTCCGCCGCTGCTGGAGTCGCCTTGGCTTTCTTCATCTCTGTCGCGAAGCAGTCCTGCAACTTATCGCTCTGCAGATCCTCGCAAGTTTTCTCCACCGCATCCGCGAACTCCGGCGGGGCGGTAAACACCACATCCACCGACACCTTGGCGACGTATTTTCGAACGCCACTCGGTTGCGTTGCAGCATCCTGGCCATTTTTCGCCGGCTTCAACGCTCCCCCCTGCGCCGGGCCCACCTCGCGAGTAACTCCTTGCGCGAGTGCGGAACTCGCAAAACACAACCACGTCAAAATCACGTTCCCAATCACTGTCCGCCATCCCCAGATCATCCGCTCTCCGACCGAAAAAAGTATCCGCGCACAAAAAACTCTACTAGCCATACCCCAACCGGTCAATCCATCGAACCGCTCTCTCTCAACAGGCATGGTTGAAGGGCTAGTTTTGAAGTTGGAATAGTTGTATCGCTACCAAGGACTGCCTTGCGAGCGTTGGGCTACTGCCCGTTCCGCTTACGTTCTTCATCCAGTTTGCGAATGAACTCCTCAAATTGAGGTTTCTGGTCGGCCGTCAGAATCGCACGGATCCTGGCGCGGCCCTTCTGACGTATTTCATCAATTTGCGGCTCATCTGTTTTGCGGATCAGCTTTATCTGTCCTTGAATCTCGCTGATAATCGCATCCACTTGCTGGCTTTGCTCGGGGGTGAGGTTCGCCAGTTTCGTGAGTTCCTGCACTTTCTGAGCACGCCTGGCCGCCTCGGTGGTCGGTGCCGCGTTCGTCACCGTATATTTCTGGTGCGCGAAAAAATATCCACACACGCCGCCAAGCGCCAGTCCCAGAAAGAACACCAAACCGACCCATAGAGCCGCTTTTCGCGACGTTGAGTTAGCCGTCATCTTTACCTCTCCACCGGACTTGCCAGCGCATCATCCACATTGGATGGTCCCGTCGCGCTGTCGAATAAATATTGCTGCGTCTCGCTCGAAGTTTGGCGCACCAACGCAGTGGTCTCCGTTTGCGGCTGGGGGCCGTAAACCAACGTTCCGACCGCCACCAGCGCCAGCCCAGAAATCCACGCCATCCGGGAGGCCAACCGTGTCACCGCGCTGCTCCACTCTGCGCTGGCCGAACGCACTTCCGTTTCCCGTTCCGCGATCTTCGCCATGACGCGCGACGCAAACCACGGCATTGCTTCTGCGGTCGCCCCTGACTCCGTGGCCATCACCGCGTTTCGTCTCGCCACCAATGCCCTGGACGCCCAAAATACCTCGGCTGTTTCCCGGCACCATTCGCAACGCTGCGCGTGCGCCAGCACCTCCGCGCTCAGACCACGCTCCAACTCCGCACTATCCTCGGCTTGGCCGACTCCGGCGCGCAACTCCTCCAGCGCCTCGCGATACGCGACGCACAACGCATTTTGCTTTCCGAATCTATTCCTCATTACGCCTCCGAATCCCACCCATTACTTCTCCTCTTTTCGCGCTCGCTCT
>JBBRPU010000367.1:0-3883 GCA_038227545.1 Candidatus Acidiferrales bacterium | reverse complement strand
GTGGGGGCGCCGGTTGCCGCCACGCACAAGACTCTGCCGGCCAAGAAGAGTGTGCCGAAGCCGTAGAGCGTCCCGGAGCCACGTAACCGTTTGTAGATTCAGGAATCAAATGCTTTGTATCAAATCTTTAGCAAATTGAAGGTTTGACAGTATGACGATGCCGTCGTACGCTAACTTCCGATGAACTTTTGTTGCCAGATGCTGTGTTGTCCGTGCGCATGCAACGCTGCGTGTCGCACGACCGACAGCTCTGGCCCGACAAGTTTCCGAACTTAGCGCACTGTTACTAAAAAGTTCCGAGGCCCACGTTGCCAGAGTACTGGTGAACGTGGGCTTTTTGTTTTTATGCACGACTTTTAAGGGTGAATCGGACATGGCGGAAGTGGTTGCGAACGCGAGTGGGGAAAGCAAACCCGAAACCAAGGCGCAGCGCGTCGAGCGCTTGAAACGTTCCAAGAACGCCTGGGATCATTTCGACGAAATTCAGCAGTTTGCGCGGGATGGGTTTGACTCCATTCCGCCGGAATGGCTGGGCACGTACTTTCGCTCGTGGGGCGTGTATACGCAGGGCGATGGACTGGGCGTGACGGGCGGCAGAAATGGCGAAGGCAAAGCCATGCCGTTTTTTATGGTGCGTATTCGCATTCCTAACGGGCTTTTGAATACAGAACAAGTGCGGACGATCGCGGGCCTCGCCGAAAAGCATGGGCGGGGCGTTGCGGACATCACCGTGCGCCAGAATATTCAACTGCACTGGGTCACCATTGAATCGTTGCCGGATGTTCTGCAGAGTTTGTGGAAAGTAGGCCTGACCACTACCGGAGCCTGCGGCGATGTCGCGCGAACCGTTACCGGCTGCCCCCTTGCGGGACTCGACGGAGAAGAAATCATTGATGCTTCGCCGCTGGCGCTGGAGATTGACCGCGCACTCGGAGGCAATTCCGAATTTTACAATTTGCCCCGTAAATTCAAGATTTCCATTACCGGGTGCCGGCACTGGTGCTCGTATCCGGAAATTAACGACATCGGGCTCACCGCGACGACTCGCCAGCGCGACGGCCAAGCAGAGGTGGGCTTCACGCTGCGCGTTGGCGGCGGGCTTTCAACCAACCCGCATCTGGCGGAGCGTCTGGATGCCTTCATCAAGCCTGAACAGGTTTTAGCGGTGGTTCGAGGAGTCGCGGAGATTTTCCGCGCCAGTGAAGTGCTGCGCCAGAGCCGGGAAAAAGCTCGCCTCAAATTTCTTTTTCTGGAACATGGGTGGACCGCCGATTCTTTTCTCGCGGAATTGCAGCAGCAAATCGGGTTTTCGCTGGAGCCCGGTGCGCGGGAAGAAGCGCCCGCCGATATTCATCGGGATCACGTTGGTGTGCACGCCCAGAAGCAGCCGGGCCTGGTCTACGTGGGTGCGTCGGTATTGCGCGGGCGCATCACTCCGCAACAATTGAATTTGGCCGCTGACCTAGCTGATCGCTACGCCGACGGGCACGTGCGCAATACCGTCATGCAGAATTTGCTGATTGTGAATGTGCGCGAAGAAAGCGCCGCGCTGGTGGCAGCCGAATTGACTGCCGCCGGATTGCCGGTGCAAGCTTCGCCGTTTGCGCGCGGGACGGTTTCCTGCACCGGTTCGGAATTCTGCAAACTGGCTCTTACCGAAACGAAAAGTTTTGCCCGGTGGCTCACGCAGGAGCTCGAAGAGCGGCTGCCCGCGTTCGAAGAACAACTCAAGTTGCACATCACCGGCTGCCCCAACAGCTGCGGCCAGCACTGGATTGCCGACATCGGCATCGAGGGAAAAAAGATCAAGCAGGACGGCCGCATGGTGGACGCTTACTACTTTTGCGTGGGCGGCAGCGTGGGGCAATTCGCAAGCATCGCGCGGCCGGTGGGCTACCGATGCACGGCGGCAACTGTTCCAGATGCTATTGAGCGTCTGTTGCAGGAATTCAGCACTCGTCGAGCAGGAAATGAAAATCTTCGCCAGTTTTTCAGCCGCCACAGTAATGATGAACTTCGCGCACTACTGGCCGGAACGTTTGTCGGTGCGGTCGAACGAGATCTATCGCTCGGCCCTGTACCGCACGGAGTGGAAGGCTAAGCGCTGATGAGCCTCTTTCCCATGTTCGTGAAATTGCAGGACCGCGAGGTTTTAGTGGTCGGAGGCGGAAGTATCGCCGCCAGCAAGATTCCCGGTCTTCTCCAGGCGCGCGCGCGGGTTCGCGTGCTGGCTCCCCAGGTCAATGTTCAGGTCGCGGCCTGGGCGCGCGCTGGAGAAATCGAGTGGGTGCCGAAGGAGTTTGAGAATTCGGATTTGCATGGGGCGCATCTGGTAATTGCGGCCACTTCTCTCGCGCACGTGAACGCGGCCGTTTTTCGCGGGGCGGGTGCTCGTAGGATTTTGTGCAACGCCGTGGATGACATCGAAAACTGCCATTTTTATTACGGCTCCATCGTGCAGCGCGGGGATTTACAGATCGCTATTTCCACCAACGGGAAGAGCCCGGCTCTGGCTCAGCGAATGCGCAGAGAATTGGAAGCGCAATATCCCGATGAGTATGCGGGCTGGCTTGATTCGTTGGGTGAGGCTCGCGAGAAGCTGCGCGCCGCGCCGGATGCCAAAGAGAACTTCGAGGAAAACAAAGCCGCTCTACACCGGCTGGCCAGCGGAGAGATGTTTTCCCGGTATGTGCGGGCGCAAGAACGGCAAGCGAGGGCAAAAAATCAGGGGGGCCAGACGCCGGGCAAAGTTTATCTGGTGGGTGCCGGGCCGGGCGACCCGGACCTGCTGACGGTAAAGGCTTCGCGACTGCTGGCCGCCGCTGATGTGGTGCTGCACGACTCGCTGGTGAGCCAGGAGATTCTGGCCATGATTTCGCCTCGCGCGGAAATTATTGATGTCGGCAAGCGCGCCGGACGCAAGCTGCTCACGCAGGACGAAATCAACTCGCTGCTCGTTTCCTACGCACGCACCAGCACCACGGTGGTGCGTCTGAAGGGCGGCGATCCCGCGCTGTTTGGGCGGGCCGCGGAAGAATTGGAAGCGCTGCGTTGCGCAAATATTCCCTACGAGATGGTGCCAGGCGTGAGCGCGGCGATGGCAGCAGCCGCCAGCACCGGAATTTCGCTCACCGATCGCCGCGTCGCTTCACAGGTGTTGTTCTCGACTTTTTCGCGCAGCCCGAAGCGTGGCGACCTTGAATGGAGCCAACTCACCGCCAACACTACGCTCGTGCTGTATATGCCGGGTCCCGATTACGCGGAAGTTGCGGATCGTTTGCGCAACAGCGGCTTGCCTGGCGACTTGCCCTGCGTCATCGTGTCGCGGGCTACACAAGCGGAACAGCAAATTAGCTGGACCACCGTCGGCAGCCTCGCGGCGCTCGAGAGCCTTCCGGCGCCAGCACTTTTTATTGTTGGCCGCGTGGCTTCGCAGAACATATCCGCGATCAGCGAGTCTTTCTGGACGGTGCGCGCGAAGGATCCAAGTCGGCAAATCGAATCGGTCGCTTAGAAAGAGGAGGAAAAATGGATAGCCCTGAAAACACCCTGAAGAAATCGTCAGTTTCTAAAATTTCCTGGGATACCTGGGCGGTACTGGCGGCTTTTCTCGTCGCGGTGCTGGTGCGTATCGGAGTCATCCACCGCGTCCCTTGGTGACGTAGCACTGAATTCAGCGGTTCGCTCAAGAGCAGCAGAGGTTGAGAAAGAATTAAGCAGCAGAAGGAGGAGAAGAGCATGTCAGAGACATTTGCATTGCCGCAAACCAGGCAGGCGCAGCCCAACCTGCAATTTCTTCGCGTTATTCCAGGAGTGTTACTGCTGGCCGGGATCGGCTACGCAGGAAAGCTGCTGGAGCAAAACCTCGGCAGATACGCCAAGG
>JBBRPU010000366.1:0-3885 GCA_038227545.1 Candidatus Acidiferrales bacterium | reverse complement strand
CTGGGCGGCAGGGGTGAGTGGCGGACTTTGTGTGTGTTCAGTCATTTCTGTATAGTCAGAAATTACAGTAGTGGTAGGTAGATGTCAAGGGAATCTTTTAGAGACCTTTCCCTGTTAGGCCCGCGCGGGCTTAGTTCCGCTGATGATGAGGACCTCGGCCGGGAAACTCATGCCCCGGTCGGAGGAATACTCCCGAAGGGATTCGAGGAACTCGCGGGTAACCACACGGGACTGGTCGCGCGAAAGCGCGGCAATTTTTTCGCGCAGGGAATCGGACATTTCCATGCGGACGGCCAAATATTGTTCGGCGGAAATGGGCGCCTCAATATGAAATTGCAAAAGTTGCTCCGCCGCGTTACTGGCGCCAGCCAGGTGCAGGATATCTCGCAACTTGCCGGGCGCAGCGAAGCGGAAAGTATCCAGAGCTTCCGACTGCGGCGGCAGCGATGGAACGTGGCGGTCCATGACGCGCGACAGCGCGTAGTGAAAAGGATTGGTTTCCACAAAATGCCATACCGCCAGGGCGAACTTTCGTCCCGGCTTCAGCACGCGCAGAATTTCGCGGAGCGCATCCGCAGGCGCGGGAAAGAACATGGCGCCGAAGCGGCAGACCACCGCATCGAAAGTTTCGTCCGGAAACGGTAGCTGATCGGCGAAGGCCACATCAAATTGCACATTTTTTACTTCAAGAATCGCAGCGGCCCGGCGGGCGGCTGCGATCATTCCAGGGACCGGATCTATGCCGCATACCCTGCCTGCAGGACCGACCATAGCGGCAAGGCTCAGCGCCGGTTCTCCAGGCCCGGTGGCAATATCCAGAATCGTGTTGCCAGTGGCGATCTGAGCTTGCTCGACCAGCGCCTGCGTGACCGGGGCGAACATTCCGCGAATAACTTCGCGGTGCTTCTCCCAGAACGGCGCCGACTTACTCCATCGTTCTACGGCTTCTTGGTCCGGTTGCATCGGCAGAAGTATAGCTTGCTGCCGCTCCGGAAGGCTGGCTTCCGTAAGCGAACACGAGCCAGGCATGCAAAGCCGAGCGCCTCGGGCCTCGTACGCTGATTGAATTTCTAGATCGCCAGAATGCAGTGGTTTACAACCCCAAGACGCAGACGTGAGGCACGCACTGTTCGCAACATACGAACAGGATAGTCGCTTTCATTTGCGTTATTTTTGTAGTGGCGTTTCTTGACCGCATCTCTGCGCCCGCAGGTGGTGGCTAAAGGCTAGCTAGCAGCGGCAGCGGGCAACCCGCACCACGCGCTGACGACCGCGATGCACGCGCCGGGTGATTTCGTTGCGGACATCTCCGCTTGGAGTCTGTGCCGAAGCGAATCGAAATCCCCCAGGGCCTCCAGCGGAATTTTGTGCTGAAGCGTTTGCGGCCTGACACTGCACAAAAGATCGTAAACCCATCCGGCGAAGAATGAATCGCTGCCCATGGGCATTTCCAAAAGCATATTTGGTTTGGGAAGCCCGGCTTCCTCGAACGCGCGGGAAAGCGTCAGATCCATTTCGGTGTTGGCGCCAGACAGTCTGAAAGTTTTTTCGATCAGTGACGTGCACGCCGACCACAACGGAAGATGCGCGGTGTAGGAAAGCAGCGGCCTCCAGGTCGGCTCGTGAAAAGCGATCACCCCGCCGGGCCGAACGAATCTTGCAAGAGACCGCAAAACCGCCGCCGGATCTGGAAGAAATTGCAGGATGAAGCGGCCCACCACGGCGTCGTAGGTTTTGTCGCTGGTGACTTCATTCACGTCCGCTTGCATAAACGTAACGTTTCGCAACCCGGCTTCGGCAACGCGCGCCCTCGCTTTCGTGATCGCTCGCGGGTCGCGTTCCACCCCAACCACTTCACCGGAAGCACCCACCAAGCGCGCCGCCAGCATCGCCACGTCGCCAACACCCGAGCCAATGTCCAGCACCCGATGACCCGCCACAATTCCCGCTTGCCGGAACAATCGCTCGGTGTAGGGACCAATGCGTTCCGCCTGGCGAATCAGGCGTGCGTGCTCGCCATCGCTGCTGCCCAGCACGTACTGCGAAGTAGGACTATTGCCAGTCATAACGCGGCAGATATTACCACGCTTCCATTTCTAGTCGCGCGAGTGTTCAGTGTCTGATCAGCCGACGGCCTGCATGGTGGAAACTAGCTCGGGGATGTCAATGCGGATGATGGTGCCGTCGCCGGGGCGGCTTTCGATTTCCAGATTAAAGTCGGTGCCGTAGAGGACGCGCAGGCGCTCGCGAACGTTGCTCAGTCCGATTCCTTCCACGTACACATGGGGCAATTTTTCTTCCGAGATGCCCACGCCGTTGTCTTCGATTTCGATGTGCAGGCGGCCGTTGCGATTGGCGGTGCGCAGCTGAATCTTGCCGCCTTCGATTTTGGGCGCGAGCCCGTGCTTCAGGCAATTTTCCACGATGGGCTGTAGCAGCATGCTGGGGACGAAGGCTTCGAGCGTGTCTTCGTCGAGCTCCTTGATGATTTCCAGGTTGTCGCGGCCGAAGCGCGCCACTTCGATATCCAGATAGTCGTCAATGAATTCGAGTTCTTCGTGGAGCGGCACGAAAGTTTCGTGCTTGCGCAGCAGGCGGCGCAGAATGTTGCTGAGCTTGAGGACTACCCCGCGCGCGGTGTCGGGATCGAAACGGATCAACGCGGAAACGGTGTTCAGCGTGTTGAAAAGAAAATGCGGATTGATCTGGCTGGAGAGCGCATCCATGCGCGCTTTCAACAGCAGCTGCTGATGGCGCTCGAGATTCATCTCGATGCGGGTGTTGTTCCAGATTTTCAGAGGCGCGGCGACGGCCATTAACGTCGCGATGACCGTGAGCGCCAGCCACCAGTCCCAATGGGGGTCAATGGCGAAAAGCCATTTGGGCTTGGTGGCGTCGGCCAGCGCGACGCGGCCGAGTTCCAGACCAACGCACGCGAGAAGCGGAGCCATTTCCCAGGAAGGCTGCGCGCGTCGCAACAACCGAACCACGGCGCGAGGAATGTTCAGAAAAGTGAAAGGGCCAAAATTCCAGATGTCTTCTTTATTGGGAATTGCCTGGCGAATGAGTCCACCGAGAAGTCCCGCGGTAGCCGCAGCGGGCATGGCCAGCCATTCGTGACCCATGAGCGCGGGAATGGTGATGATGGCGCCACCGATGGGGCCGACGACGCGGCCGCCCAGCAGGCCCATCAGAAAAGCGCCTTCCAACGAAAGATCGGCGAAGCGGTACGGGTAGCCGACGAGACGCAGCGTGACGCCCAGGATCAGTGGAGGCGTCATGAACAGCATCAATTTTAGTTTCTGGTCGGGATCGCGCTCCTCGGTAAAGAGCACCCGGCGAAAAGTGTTCCAGCGCGCGAGCAGCGCGGCAATCGAAGAAGCCACGCCCACTTTCAGAAGCAGGGTGAAGAGCAGGTCGCGAACGGAGGTAGCTGTATCCATTGGGATAGCCGGGTTGCCGAACTTTGCTTACGCTAAGCTAATGCTACGCGGGAAGTAAAGCGCGTGGCGCGAATTTGTGATTGTGCCGATTTGGGCCGCCTGCCCAACTTGTAGCTGAATCGCCGCGCGGGCATCCAATGAAGTGATTGCGGCTGATATACTTTGCGACTCCCTGATGACAAAAAAATCTCGTGGCAAGAACAGCGTCAAGAAAAACTCCAGAAAAAAGCGCGGGCCGTTGCAGATGGTGGCGCAGGCGAAGCTGCCGACGCGCTTCGGAAATTTTACAGTGTACGGATTTACGGGCGACGGTCCGCTGGAAGAAGCGGTGGCGCTGGTGCGCGGCAACCTGAAAGCCAGCGGCGCGCCGCTGGTGCGGGTGCACTCGCAATGTTTTACGGGCGATACACTGGCGTCTTTGCGATGCGACTGCCGGGCGCAG
>JBBRPU010000365.1:0-3911 GCA_038227545.1 Candidatus Acidiferrales bacterium | reverse complement strand
ATTCGCAGCAAGAATGCCGGCCCTTTTGAGCTGACTTTCGACATCATGTTCAAGGATGTGGAAAGCTACGAAGCGGTTTTGAAAAGCCGCGTGCTTACGCCCGAGGCAGTTGGCCGCCTATACGATGTACCGCAAGACGAAGTGCGATTTTTTGAAATCAGAGAAATCCTGACTATCAAATTTTCTATTCCCAGAAGGATATTCTCCGGCGATGTGAACGATACCGATGTTTATGGCGGACAGTTCCATGGACCGCTGGTTCGCCTAGCGCTCGAAGTCGCATGAGATAAGTCGCTGCAATGTGCGACTTCGGTTTTGCTTCTAAACGGAAATTAATATCCGTTTAAGCGCGGTGCATACGTGCTGAAGTATGCTCTCGGCGCAACGGCACATACCAATAAATTGGGTATCCTTGCAATTGCCGAGGATTTTGCAGCAGGAGGTCATCGTTCATACCGGACGTCATTTTTTGCAGATCCCCGGTCCGAGCAATATCCCGGATCGTGTTTTGCGTGCCATAGATCGTCCAGTAATGGATCACCGCGGCGCGGAATTTGCCGCCATCGTAAAAGAATCGTTAGAAAATCTCGCGAAAGTTATCCAAACCCGTGGCGCGGCCGCCATGTACCCGGCATCGGGCTCGGGAGCGTGGGAAGCCGCCATCGTAAATACGCTCTCGCCTGGCGACCATGTCCTGATGTTCGAGACCGGACACTTTTCCAATCTTTGGAAACAGGTTGCCGAACGATTTGGAGTTCACGTGGATTATCTCCCAGGTTCGTGGCGCCGGGGAGTGGTTGTCGAAGATGTCGAAGCCAAGCTATCCGCCGACCGGGACCACCGCTACAAAGCGGTAATGCTGACGCACAACGAAACGTCCACGGGCACGACCTCCAAAATATTCGAGGTGCGCAAGGCCATGAACCGGCTTCATCATCCCGCGCTGCTGATGGTGGACGCCGTTTCCTCGCTCGGCTCGATTGATTATCGCCACGACGAGTGGGAAATTGACGTCATGGTGGCGTCCTCGCAAAAAGGCTTGATGTTGCCGCCCGGGCTGGCCTTTAACGCCATGTCTGAAAAGGCCCTGGCGGCGGGAAAAACGGCGAAGCTGCCCCGTTCGTATTGGGATTGGCAAGAAATCCTGCCGTTAAGCCGCAACGGTTTTTTTCCGTACACGCCCGCGATCAATCTGATTTACGGCTTGCGTGAAGCGCTACAGATGCTGCTGGAAGAGGGCCTGCAAAATGTTTTCTCCCGGCATCAGCGTCATGGCCAGGCAACTCGGGCGGCCGTACGCGCATGGGGCCTGGATCTGGTTTGCGAAGAACCGAGTGAATATTCGAATACCGTCACGGCCGTGTTCATGCCGCAAGGACACAGTGCGGATTCGTTTAGAGCGGCCGTTCTGCAGAAATTCGATATGTCACTTGGCGCCGGATTGTCTAAGTTGGCGGACAAAGTTTTTCGCATCGGTCACTTAGGACACTTCAACGACCTGATGCTCGCGGGTACGTTGGCCGGCGTCGAGATGGGTTTGGGGTTGAGTGACGTCCCCCACACTCCGGCGGGGATGATGGCCGCTCTCGATTCGCTGTCCCAAGCCGGGGCCGCGCGACCTTGATGGGAAGATGCGCGACGAAGAGAAATTAATTCGCAGCGTACTGTTAGGAAAACTTTGGCTACCTTGATTCCATTACCGCTCAGCTCGCATGGCAAACCGGTTGACGTATTTGGCCAGGCCGCTGATCTCGAAAGGGAATTGCAGCATGCGGTAAAAGGCGAGGTGCGCTTCGACCCCGGCAGTCGAGCGTTGTACGCGACCGACGGCTCGAATTACCGGCAGATTCCCATCGGCCTGGTTGTGCCGCGCGACGACGAAGATGTGGTGGCCGCGCTGGCAGTCTGCAGGAAATACGATGCTCCGGTACTCGCCCGCGGAGCGGGCACCAGCCTGGCGGGGCAATCCTGCAACGTCGCAGTAGTTTTCGATTTCACGAAGTACATGAATAAAATTCTGGAGATGAATCCAGAAGCGGGATTCGCTCGTGTGCAGCCCGGCGTAGTTCTTGACACGCTGCGCAACCAGGCTGAGCTGCATAAGCTGACGTTTTCTCCCGACCCTGCCACGCACAACCGTTGCACCATCGGTGGAATGATTGGCAACAATTCATGCGGCACGCACTCGCTGCTCGGCGGAAAGACGGTGGATAACGTCGAGACGCTGCGCATTCTGCTTTATGACGGCTCTCAACTGACTGTTGGCGCCACCAGCGAAGAAGAACTCCAAGCCAAGGTGACCTCAAGCGGGCGCGAGGCTGAGATCTTCGCAGAGTTGCTGCGTATCCGAAATCAATACGCTGACCAGATTCGCGCTCGATTTCCGCAAATTCCTCGCCGCGTCTCGGGCTACAACCTTGATGAGCTGTTGCCTGAACATGGCTTCCATGTTGCCCGCGCGTTGGTGGGCACCGAGGGAACTTGCGCAATCGTATTGGAAGCAAAGTTGAAGCTGATCCCCAGCCCGCAACAGAGAGTGCTGGTGGGAATTGGCTATGAGGACGCCTTTGTTGCTGCTGACCACGTTCCAGAAATCCTGGAATACCGCCCGATCGGCCTGGAGGGTTTCGAGGGCACTATCGTTGACGGGCTGAAACAAAAGGGCGCGCCACACGTGGAGCTGTTGCCCGAAGGCCGAGGCATCTTGCTGGTGGAATTCGGATCCGACGACGCGGCGGAATCCGGTGCTGTCGCCCAGAAATTGATCGAGCGATTGAAGTCCTCGGCTGCGCCGCCAACTGCGCGCTTGTACACGAAAGCAGAAGCGCGTCACGTCTGGCATTTGCGCGAAGCGGGACCTCGCGCCGCAGCTTTCGCGCCCGGCGCCGTGCCTGAGTGGGAAGGATGGGATGACGCGGCGGTAGCTCCGGAAAAGCTGGGTGGATATCTGCGAGATATTCGCAAGCTGATGGACGAATACAATTACCAGGGGGCCTTTTACGGGCATTTTGGCCACGGCTGTATTCACATGCGCATCAATTTTGATTTGCAGGGTGAAAACGGCATCCGGAAATATGCGGAGTTTATTGATCGCGCCGCCGATCTGGTTATCAGTTATGGCGGTTCACTTTCGGGCGAGCATGGCGATGGGCAATCTCGCGGAGCGCTGCTGCCAAAAATGTTCGGCGATGAGTTGATGCGCGCTTTTGCGGAATTCAAGTCCACCTGGGATCCGGGCAATAAGATGAATCCGCATAAGGTTGTCAACGCGTACCTGCCCACGGAAAATTTACGGCTGGGCGCAGATTACAAACCGCTCGAGCCAAAAACGCATTTTGCACTTTCCGGCGACAACGGCTCGCTGGCCCAGGCGACCCTGCGTTGCATCGGCATGGGAGCTTGCCGCAAGCAGGATGGCGGTGCGATGTGCCCAAGCTACATGGTAACGCTGGAAGAAGAGCACAGCACCCGGGGCCGCGCGCATTTGCTGTTTGAAATGCTGCAAGGAGAAGTGCTTCTAGGCGGCTGGCAGGACGAACACGTCAAAAAATCTCTGGAACTGTGCCTATCATGCAAAGCCTGCAAGTCAGAGTGCCCGGCGAATGTGGATCTGGCCACGTACCGAGCGGAGTTTTTGTCGCACTATTACGAGAAAAAGCCTCGCCCGTTGCATGCCCACGTCTTTGGCAGAATTGATAGATGGGCGCGTTTAGCTTCGCCATTCGCGGGGCTCGCCAATTTCATCGGCGGAAGTTCGGTGGCGCGCTTTTTTTTAAACAAAATTCTAGGGCTGGCCTCGCAACGCCAGCTTCCGCAACTCGCGTCCACCAATTTTCAGCGCTGGGTGAGAAATCGCCGCTCCTCCGCATCCGATGCGTTCTCAACAGTCAGGAAACAGGAAGTGTTTTTAT
>JBBRPU010000364.1:0-3918 GCA_038227545.1 Candidatus Acidiferrales bacterium | reverse complement strand
GCCGACTTCACTCGCAAGCGCGACTGCCGGGGCGGAAGCAGCTAGTTTTGGGACGTGTGCCATGGCCTTTTGGTTTCGTCTACCATGCGCCTCGAGCCTAGAAGCGCAACAAACGTTTCACTTTGCTGAGTACCACTTTCTACTTGCCTAATCACATACCTGATGAAATAATCCCCGCATGATTATTGGCGACCGCCTCCGCGTAATGCGCGAGGAAAAGAAACTTTCCCAGGGCGACATCGAAAAGCGTACCGGCTTGCTTCGTTGTTACATCTCCCGCGTTGAAAATGGCCATACCGTCCCAGCCATCGAAACGTTGGAGAAGCTGGCTCGCGCTCTCGAGTGCCCACTCTACCAACTCTTCTACGACGGAGAAGAGCCACCTCAGCTTCCCAATCTACCCAAGCGAAAATCGTCTGACGATATCGCCTGGGGCAGCGTTGGGAAAGAAGCCCGTTTCCTCAACAAGCTTCGTCGCCTCCTCAGCAAGGTCGAAGACGAAGACCGCAAGCTCATCCTCTACATGGCCCAGAAAATGGCCAACCGCTAGAGTCATTCAGGATCATTGGTCGCAGGTTCGCCGCGCACCCCCCCTGCGCGGCATTCGACTTCCAGGTTGGCAGGCTGCGGGTGTTATACGCAGGTATCCAACGCTGCCGCAGAAAGCACCACACAGTTTCAGTCCCGGCCGACTATTCCCACTCAATCGTACTTGGCGGTTTCGAGCTGATGTCGTACACCACCCGCGTCACTCCCGCCACTTCGTTCACGATCCGCGTGGAAATCTTTTCCAGCACGTCGTACGGCAGCCGCACCCAGTCCGCTGTCATTGCATCATCGCTCTGCACCACGCGTATCGCCACCGTCAGACCGTATGTTCGCCCGTCTCCCATCACTCCCACGCTGCGCACCGGCAGCAGCACCGCGAACGCCTGCCACACTTTTTCGTAGTATCCCGCAGCCCGAATCTCCTCCACCACCACGGCATCCGCTTCTTGCAGGGTAAGTAGATTCTCCCTGGTAACCTCTCCTAGTAACCGAACCGCCAATCCGGGCCCTGGAAACGGATGTTTCACTAAAATCTCTTCCGGCAGGCCCAACTCTCGCCCGATCCGCCGTACTTCATCCTTGAACAGGTCCCGCAACGGCTCGATCAACGCAAACGGCATATTTGCCGGCAACCCGCCCACATTGTGATGGGTCTTGATCGTCACCGATGGCCCGCGCACGGAAATAGATTCGATCACGTCGGGATACAGCGTCCCTTGCACCAGGAATCCAATCTCGCCATGCGCCTCTTCCCGCTGCAATCGCTGCGCCTCTTCCGCGAACACGGCGATAAATTCCGCGCCGATCCGCTTCCTTTTCACTTCTGGATCCGAAATCCCTTCCAGCCGCGCCAGAAATCTGTCTGACGCGTCAATCCCGATAACCTTCAGTCGCAGCCGCTCGCGCAGCATCTCTAGCGTTTCCGCGAACTCGTTCTTCCGCAGCATGCCCGTATTCACAAATATATTCGTCAGCCGGTCGCCAATCGCGCGATGCACCAGCGCCGCCGCCACCGTGGAATCCACTCCCCCGCTCAACGCGCAAATCACCTTACTGGTCGGCCCGGCTTTCTTGCGAATCGCTTCCACCGTCTCTTCGATGAACGCCGCGCCGCTCCACTTTTTTTCCGCCTTGCACACCCGGAACAGAAAATTTCGTAAGATCTCCGTGCCCTGCTCGGTGTGATTTACTTCCGGGTGAAACTCCACCGCGTAAATCTTTCTCGCCGGATCTTCCACAGCCGCCACCGCATTCGCGGTGCGCCCCACCGTGCGGAACCCGTGCGGCAATCCCATCACATGATCTCCGTGGCTGTTCCACACCCGCAGCGACAGCGGTACCCCGCAAAATAAATCCGACCCCCCCGTCCCGTGTGCGCACGCCGCTTCATCAATCTTCAATTGCGCGCGCCCGTACTCGCGCCGCTCCGCGCGTTCCACTTTTCCGCCCAGCGTGTGCGTGATCCACTGCATCCCGTAGCAAATCCCCAGCACTGGCACGCCCAGCGTCAGCAATTTTGGATCGCACTTGGGAGCTTCCGCGTCATACACGGAGCTCGGTCCGCCCGACAGAATCACGCCCACCGGCTCCAGATTCAGCAGCGCGTCCATCGTTGTGTTGCACGGCAAAATGGAAGAAAACACCTGCTGCTCCCGAATGCGCCGCGCAATCAGCTGCGTGTATTGGCCGCCGAAATCCAGCACCACCACGCCGCCGAGTTCCGCATCCATTCTGCCTCCCTGTTCCTGCACCGGCTTTGCCGCGCTCGCCATTACGCCACCACCAGGTTTACGAGTTTGTCTGCCACAAAAATTATTTTAACCACGCGCTTACCGTCCAGGTGCGTAGCGACGCCCGGCTCCGCGGTCGCCAAAGGAACAACTTGCTCTTGCGTCATCCCCGCCGCCACTTTTATTTTTCCGCGAACTCGTCCGTTCACCTGCGCCACAATTTCCACTTCCGTCTCGCGCGCCAGCTCCGCATCAAACGCCGGCCATGCCGCCTGCCATTGCCCTTCGTCGTGCCCCAGCATCTCCCACATTTCCGCCGCGATGTGCGGGGTCATGGGCGCCAGCATCAGCGTCAGCAATTCCAGTACTTCTTTTTGCACCGCTGGGCGTATGCCTTCATCCAGCGGCTCCAGCGCATGAATCTCATTCGTCAATTCCATGATCAGCGCAATCGCGGAATTAAAATGCCAGCGCGTCTCGAAATCCTGCGTAACTCTCCGGAGCGTCTGATGCGTTTTGCGCAGCAGTTGCTTTTCTTTCGCGGAATGCTCGCCGCCGCCGGTGCCCGCATCTCCAGCCGCAGCCTTCGTTCCGCGCACCGTCTGCGCATGCCGCTCTACCAACCGGTAAACGCGGTTCAGAAATCTCCACGACCCTTCGATGCTCTCTTCGCTCCACTCCAGGTCTTTTTCCGGCGGCGCCGCGAACAACGTATACAGCCTCCCAGTGTCCGCGCCATATTTTTGCGCCATCTCTTCCGCGCCCACCACGTTCCCTTTGGACTTCGACATCGCCACGCCGCCCTTTTGCACCATCCCTTGCGTAAACAACCGCGCGATCGGTTCGCTGTGGGTGACCAGTCCCAGGTCGCGCATCACCTTGCACCAGAAGCGGGAATACAGCAGGTGCAGAATCGCGTGCGTTATCCCGCCGATGTACTGGTCAATTGGAAACCAGTACGCCACCTTCTGCTTATCAAACGGCGCTTTATCATTGTGCGGGTCGCAGTAACGATAGAAATACCACGAGGAGTCCACGAACGTATCCATGGTGTCCGTTTCTCGTCGCGCTTCTCCCCCGCACTTCGGGCACTTCACATTCACAAACTCCGGCGTAGCCGCCAGCGGCGATTCGCCCATCCCGGTCAGCTTTGGATTTGCCGGTAGTATCACCGGCAGGTCCGCATCCGGCACCGCTACCATTCCATCCGTAGGACAATAAATCACCGGAATCGGCGTGCCCCAATATCTCTGCCGCGAAATACCCCAATCTTTCAGCCGAAAAATCGTTTCTCGTTTTCCAAAACCCTTCGCTTCGGCATCCGCGGACATCCGATCCTTCGCCTCTTCCGTCGCAAGTCCACTATAAGGACCGGAATTCGCGCTCTTCCCGTATTCCGTGAACGCTTCCGCCGGCGCACCCTCCTGAGGCACCGCGCCTTCCAACGGCTGCACCACTACCGGAATCGGCAACTTATATTTGGTCGCGAACTCAAAATCGCGTTCGTCATGCGCCGGAACGGCCATAATCGCTCCGGTTCCGTACTCCATGAGCACGAAATTTCCGACCCACACCGGAATCTTTGCGCCATTGAAAGGATTCACCGCAAATCGTCCGGTGAAGAATCCCACCTTCTCAG
>JBBRPU010000363.1:0-3925 GCA_038227545.1 Candidatus Acidiferrales bacterium | reverse complement strand
GAAGCCAACTTTTTCGCGGCGAATGCGCGTCAGCTCGGTATCCGGCAACCCGGAAGTGGAAATTCCATCAATGGAAACATTTCCAGCGGTAGGGAAGTCCATGGCGCCCGCCAGATTAAGTAAAGTGGATTTTCCGCACCCGCTCCGCCCCACCAGCGTTACGAATTGGCCGGACTCCACGTCCAGAGTTACGCCGTCGAGGGCGCGCACCGGTTGGCCGTCACTCTGGTAATCCTTAACGACATCGCGCAGTGAAAGAATGGGCATTGTCGGCGAAACTACGCGGAACCGTTCCTCTTGGGGCTGAACTGAGCGCGAGGGCGGAATTTCAGCAACGCGTTTGGCCGTTTCCATCATCTCGCACTCCGGCCGAATCCGGTAATTGCTTGACACTAGGCGAAATAGGAAGTAAAAGTAACAAATCGAAAGTAGTCGTAACCTGTCAAATCGGGGCTGTTCCAGTGGAGGCGGTATGAAAGCCGCAGCGCAACGCATTTTCTGTTTGCCGTTATTCGCCTGGGCCGTACTGGCTCTAATTTGCTCCGTCCATGCGCGAGGGCAGTCAACCTATACGGGACAGTTGTCGGGCGAAGTGACGGATTCGTCTGGAGCGGTGATTCCCGGCGCGAAGGTTACGGCTACCGACACCGCGACGAACATTCAGACTTCGGCAACCAGCGATTCCAAAGGTGCGTATGTGCTCACGAACCTGCGGCCGGCGACCTATACCGTTCTGGTGGAAGCTCCGAATATGGCGCCGGTGGAAAGAAAAGACGTGGTGCTGGCGGTCAGCCAACAGGCCAATTTGAATTTCACTTTGTCACCCGGTTCCGTAACCACCAGCGTGACAGTTTCGGATCAGGCGCCGCTGCTGGATACCGGCAACGCCTCGCTCGGCACCGACGTCACCAATGAATATGTACGGGACATCCCGCTGATCAATCGCAGTTTCTTTGGATTGGTATTTCTTTCCGGCGGCGTTACCGAGACGGCAGGGCAGGGTACGTCGGATTCCTACCCTTCCGGGACCAACTTTGTTTCCAACGGGCAGCGCAACGCCACCGCGGAAGTGCGCGTGGATGGCGCTCTTACCAGCGCGCCGGAACAAGGCGAAGGCGCAACCACCAACGTTTATTATCAGCCTTCCGTAGAAATCGTTCAGGAATTTAAAGTTGAAAATAACAGCTTCTCTTCCGAGTACGGCAGCAACGGCGGCACGGTCGTCAACATCGTGCTCAAGGAGGGCGGAAACAAATTTCACGGCAGCGGGTGGTGGTTTGGCCAGCGGTCCGCGCTGGACGCCAACGAATTTTTCAGAAACGCGCAAGGAATTCCAAATCCGGATCACGCGCGGGATCAATATGGATTTTCTTTCGGCGGACCCATCAAAAAGCAGAAAACATTTTTCTTCGTAGATTTCGAAAAGACCCGCGAGGGATCCCCTACCAATATCAACGCTTTCGTTCCCACGGCTGCGGAGCGCATGGGAGATTTTCGCAACACACAGGTTATATGCACGGACAGTTCTTTCGGATGTACGTTGGGTCAGCCAACGGTACAGAGAATTTTCAATCCCTTTAACGTGGATGCGAGTGGCAATCGCGCAGACTTCACCGTGCCTAATGTGATTGATGCAAACCTGATTGACCCGATCGGCCAGAAAATCGTCAATCTATATCCGCAGCCAACGGATCCCAACGCCGCCCCTGGGGATTTCAATTTTCACGCCGCGTTTGTTCCCAAATTCAGCGTCAGGCAATATGACATCAAGCTGGACCATCACTTTTCCGACAGCCACCGCATTTCGGGGCGGTACAGTAATCATCACGACTCTTTTTCTGCGCCCACCATCTTTGGGGACGGCGATTTCAACGACGGATTGATCGCAACCACGGATGTGCACAACGTCTCGCTTGAGGATAACTGGAGTCCCAGACCGACCATTGTGTGGACTAACCGCATCGCCCTCGATCGCGCAGTTGCTCCCGTGAATGAGGATTATCCCAAGGTTTCCACGGTGTTCGACCAACCCGGCGACCAGATACTCGCGCAAGCCAACGGCCTGGATCGCTTTCCGACGATTCAACTGGATAACATTTCCACTTCCCTGTTCAACCAGTGCTGCACGGATACGGGTTTTGCGCACACGCTGGTTTCCTACGGGTCTGCGCTGTCGTGGGTAAGAGGCCGGCAGATATGGAAATTTGGCTTTGAGCAGCGCTATTTCTATAATAATTTTTCGCAACCACAGAGTCCGACCGGACTGTTCCATTTTTCTCAGGGCGTAACCGCAAGCCAGGTGAACCCCGACGTTCCCAATCCGTTTGAAGGTGATTCTTTCGCAGGCCTTCTTTTAGGCTATGGAGACCCTTCCACTTCCAGTCTTACGGTTGCGCACTCAGTAGCGAACAAATCGAAGGAAACGGCGTTTTATTTTCAGGATGACTGGAAGGTGACCTCCAAGCTGACTTTGAATCTGGGGCTGCGCTACGAATGGAGCACGCCCTACGACGAACGCCACAACCAGATTCAATTCAGCGACTTCACTGGTGACAGCGGCATCGCGGTGCCCATCGTGGTTCCCGGACTGGTAAACACCACGAGCAACTTACCTGGCTCCACGGTCTTTGCGGGCTCGGGCCGCCGCAACATGTCGGTAGACCGCAATAATGTGGCGCCGCGGCTGGGATTTGCGTATGCCATAACCCCCAATACCGTGATTCGCGGCGGGGCGGGAATTTATTACGGCTTAAATGTGGCTACCAATTTCCAGTTCACCGGTACTGCCTTCGGCGCCGCCAACCCGATACTTTTTACCAAGGATAATTTTCAAACTCAGTTCGCCACCCTTGCCAATCCTTTCCCGGCGGGTTTCGCGCTACCGCAAGCGCAAAAATATGGCGCGGCGGCGCTGTGGGGATTTGGCAACAACAATAGTCTGGACACCGGCAAGGCCCGCAACGCGGAAATCTATCAATGGAACCTGGGAGTCCAGCATTTGTTCCCTGGGCAGATCGTGATCGGTGTGGACTATTCCGCCAGCCGCAGCACGCATCTTCCTTACAGTTCGTTCTCCGGCACAGCGAATCGGAACTTTTTGTCGTCCTCCATACGGAACCAGATTGTTAACGGCAATTTAGCGGTTTGCAACGGGCTTGGACCCAGTGATTGCCTGGCCCAGCAGGTTGCGAATCCCTTTCAGCCGTTGTTCGTTCCCGGGCCGAGTCAGATATTCAACGAGCCCAGTTCCATATATAACGACGACACCATTCCGCTGGTGAACTTGTTGCGCCCGTATCCGCAATTTGACGGATCGTTCTCCGGTCTGACGTTGTTGAGCGCGAGCGCTGTTTATCATTCACTGCAGGTACGTTTTCAGAAACGGCCGAGCCACTACATCAGCTTCGAGGGCAACTACACTTTTTCCAAGGCCATTGACGATTCGTCAGCGGGCGCGAACGCGTTTATTACCAACAGCCTGAGCGCGGGCAATCCTCAGGAGTTCGACAATTTGCGGGCGGAACGCTCCATCAGCGCCAACGACGCCACTCATCGCATGGTGCTGGCGACCATATTCGAACTGCCCGTGGGGCGGAATCGCTGGATTGGCCGGGACATGAACCGCATTGCGGATGTATTCGTGGGCGGCTGGTCGCTTTCCACAATTCTCACTTTTCAATCCGGGACGCCGATCAGCCTGGTCTCTGGCGGCAACTTGCAAGACGGCACGCAGCGTCCGAACGTGACCTGCCCACAGGTTTCCTCGGGGATCAGCTACCACGAGGCGGCCTCCACGGGCGCCTCGATATTCAATCTGAGCTGCCTGGAGAGTCCTGGCGATCAGGTGGCCGGAAATGCGCCGCGCTACTTTTCGAATCTGCGCAGCGACGGAGTACACAATCTGGACGTGTCGCTGAGCAAGGAG
>JBBRPU010000362.1:0-3930 GCA_038227545.1 Candidatus Acidiferrales bacterium | reverse complement strand
GGCGAGCCGGACTTCCCGACTCCCGACCACATCAAAAAAGCCGCCATCAAAGCCATTGACGAAAACAAAACCAAATATACCGCCACCGGCGGCATCATGCCGCTGCGTGAAGCCATCTGCGCGTGGCACAAGCGCGAGCTCGGCTCCAGCTACGAACCGAAAGAATGCGTCGTCAACGTCGGCGGCAAACATTCCATTTTCAATCTGGTCAGCCTGCTGATTCAAAACGGCGATGAAGTCATCATCCCGGCGCCTTACTGGGTCAGCTATCCCGACATCGTGAAATACGCCGGCGGCACGCCCGTTTTTGTGCAGGCCGCCGCCCAGGACGGCTTCAGCGTAAAAGCCGCGGCCATCGAGAAAGCCATCACCCCAAAAACGCGCATGGTATTTTTGAATTCGCCCAGCAACCCCTGCGGCGGCGTAGTTCCGCCCGAAGAATTCGAACGTATCCTCGCGCTGTGCCGCAAACACAAAATCTGGCTGATGAGCGACGAGTGCTATTCGCATTTCACCTACGAGCCGCACAAACCCTACTCCATCGCCAGCGCGGCGGATTCCAAAGACCACGTCGTCATCATCGGCTCTATGTCGAAAACTTTTGCCATGACCGGATGGCGCATCGGCTACACTCTGGCCCCCGAAGCCCTCGTGCAGGCCTCCATCAAACTACAGAGCCAGTCCACCTCCAATCCCACTTCCATCGCGCAATACGCCGCTCTCGAAGCCATGCGCGGCTCCATGCATTCCGTGCCCGTAATGCTTGCCGAATACACGCGCCGTCGCCGCCGCATTGTGGACGGCCTGCGCGCCATTCCCGGCGTCACCTGCGAAGATCCCGGCGGCGCGTTCTACGCTTTCCCGAATATTTCATCGCACCTCACCGGAAATAATCCGCTCGCCAAATCCTGCACCGAGATCACCAAGCTCCTCCTCGATAAAGCTCAGGTCGCCGTCGTTCCCGGTGAAGCCTTCGGCGCGCCCGGCTATCTGCGCATTTCTTACGCCACCTCCATCGAGCGCATCGACGAAGGCTTGCGCCGCCTCGGCCGTTTTTTCAGCCGCGCCGAAGCCGCTTCCTGATCCGTGCAGCCCGAGCCCACTCGTATTGAACCCAGATTCATGCACCGCATCTGGGGCGCGCGTTCGCTGGCGCCGATTTATCCTGAGCAATCGAATCTCGCCGAACCCATCGGCGAAGCCTGGCTCACCGGACCCCTCAGCGAAATTCCTGATGGACCTTTCAAAGGGCCGCTGAATTCCGCGTGGATGAAAATGCCGCCGGAATGGCGCGGCTCCAACTTTGCAGGTGAGCCAGCCGCTTCTGATTTTCCGCTGCTGGTGAAATTCCTCTTCCCCACAGACCAGCTCTCCATCCAGGTGCATCCCAGGGACGAGTACGCCGCGGAACATGAAGCGCCCGGCTCGCGCGGAAAAACAGAAATGTGGCACGCCATCTCCGCCGACCCCGGAGCGACCCTGCTCCTTGGTCTGGTACCGCAAGTGGATCCGCAGCAATTCGAATCCGCCATCGAAAAAGGCGGGCTCGAGAATTTTTTTGAGCGCTTGCCGGTTTCCGGCGCCGATACCTTTTTTGTTCCCGCCGGCACGCCACACACCATCGGCAAAGGCATGATCCTTTGCGAAGTGCAGCAGAATTCCGACCTCACCTACCGCCTGTACGATTTTCAACGCGTGGACGCGCAAGGCCATCCCCGCCAGCTGCACGTCGAAAAAGGTATGGCCGTCATTGACTTCGCGCATCGGAACGGCGGGAAAGTTGCACCGCTGCCGTTGCCCTCATCCGCTGGCGCGAAAAAATCCTTACTGGTCGCCTGCCCTTACTTCGCCAGCGAACGCTGGGATCTGTCCGCTGCAATCGAGGCACATTCCGATCCTTCGCGCTTTGAGCTTTTTATCGTTTTGAGTGGCACCGGAAAAATTGCCTGGGGTGGGAGCTCGGCTTCTTACCGTCAGGGCGAATGCTGGTTCATTCCCGCGCAGCTCGGCAAATTTTCGCTCGCGCCCGCGGACGCTACTTCCCTGCTGCGCACATACGTACCCAGCGTTTCCGCTTTGCGCGCACAACTTTTGCGCGACGGCGTGACGGAAGCCGCACTGCAAAAAGTTTGTTTTCCGTAGAGCCTGACCCATGGCTACAGAAAAAGTCACCACTCACGCCGTAATTCTTGCCGGAGGCCGCGGCACCCGCTTCTGGCCGCGCAGCCGCACCCGCACCCCCAAACAACTTCTCAACATAATCGGCACCGACTCGATGTTGCAGCAAACCGTCGCGCGCCTCACTCCGCTGATTCCCGCCGAACGCATCTGGACCGTCACCAACGTCGAGCAAGCCGCATCCATCCGCAAACATCTGCCCGCAACGACGCGCCAACACGTACTCGCCGAGCCCGTCGGACGCAGCACCGCCGCCGCCATCGCTCTCGCGGCCATCCACATTCGCAGAGCCTCGGGCGGCGACGCCCTCATGGCCATTCTTCCCGCCGATCTGTACATCGCGCAGCCGCAAAAATATCGAAAGATCATGAAACTGGCGCTCCAGGTTGCGAGTGAAACACACCGCATGGTCGTTCTCGGCATCCCACCCACGCGCCCGGAAACTGGCTTCGGCTACATTCAATGCTCCGCAAAACCTCTTTCCGCCAAACCTTTCCCGGTTTTCCCCGTGCGCGCCTTCAAGGAAAAACCGCAATTGCCGCTGGCCAAAAAATATATCGCCTCCGGCAACTACCAGTGGAACGCCGGAATGTTCTTCTGGCGCGTCTCCACTTTTCTCGCCGCGCTGAAAAAATATTTGCCCGCCACCAGCGCCGCGCTCGAAACTCTTGCCTCCACGATCGGCACAAAAGATTACCAAAAGAAATTTCACGCCATCTATCCGCGCCTCGAAAATATCGCCGTGGACTACGCCATCCTGGAAGCCGCCACTCGCGAAAAAGGCCCGGCGCGCGTTTTCGCCATCCCCGCCGAAATCGGCTGGAGCGATATCGGCTCCTGGACCGCCGTTTACGAACAGTCTTCCAAAGCCCCCGCGCAAAACGTTCTCGCCGGCCCGGGCTACACGCTCGACGCCGAAGGCAACTTCATCTGGAGCCCCTCGAAATTCGTCGCCGCCATCGGCGTCCACAATCTCGTGGTGGTGGAAACGGAAGACGCGTTGCTGATTTGCCCTCGCAACCGCTCGCAGGACGTCGGCAAAATCGTTAAATGGCTCGAAGAGAACCGCAGAAAAGACCTGCTCTAATCCCGCCAATGCGGCTCTTGGCCCCACCCTCGCTTCGCGTATACTTTTTGAGACATGCCGCCGCAGTCACAATCCGCCGCCATCGCTGAAAGCACGCCCATAAAATTTGGCACCGACGGCTGGCGCGCCATCATCGCCGAAGATTTCACTTTCGCGAACGCGCGCATCGTAGCAAACGCCATTGCGCGCTATGTAATTCGCTCCGAAGACCCCCGCAAAGGCGTCATCATTGGCTACGATCATCGCTTCGCCTCCGACACTGTCGCCAGCGCCGTCGCCGAGACCATCAGCGCCACCGGCACTCCTGTGTGGCTGACCGACAAGCCCTGCCCCACTCCCGCGGTTTCTTTTCTCGTGCGCGATCGCCAAGCCGCCGGCGGACTGGTCATCACCGCCAGCCACAATCCTTATCGCTGGAATGGCATCAAGTACAAAGCCAGCTATGGCAGCAGCGCGCTTCCTTCCATCGTGGCGCAAATTGAACAGGAGCTGGACGCCGCGCAAAATCGCCCCGCCGCTGCGCTGCCTCCGCGCAAAGATTTAATCCACTCCGTAGATCCCCGCGCGCCGTATCTGAACGCCCTCGGAAAACTGGTGGACTGGGATCGTTTGCGCCAGGCGAAATTCCGTTTCGTCGCCGATCCCATGCACGGCTCCGCGGCCGG
>JBBRPU010000361.1:0-3931 GCA_038227545.1 Candidatus Acidiferrales bacterium | reverse complement strand
TATAGCTGCGACGCGGGATTTTCGCCTACGAGGACGGCGGCGAGGCCCGGGCGGATGCCTGCGGCGGTTAGCTCCGCGACTTCGGTCTTCAGCTCGGCGAAGATTTCGTCGCGAATTTTTGTGCCGTCAAGGATGCGGGCGGTCATGCGCTGGAGAACTCCTATGCAGGACAACGAAAATCATAGCACACGTGAAATTGGCGGCTCGGTGAGTGGAGAGGTTGCCGGCTGCTGAGCGGCGAGCTGCTGCAAGTAGGAACGGATGTGCAGCAGGGCGGCGTCAAAAGGCTCGATGGATCTGGCGGCGCGCGAGAGCATGACGGCTCCCTCCATGACGGCCAGGATGAACTGTGAAAGAGACTTCAGGTGGACGTCTGGTGGGAGTGGAGGGCGGGCGCCCTGTAGCGAGCGCTCTACCGCGGCGGTCCAGGTGTTAAAACCGGCGGAGACTTTTTCGAGGAGCTGATTTTCAGGAATCTCGAGGGCGACTTTGCCGAGGAGGCAGCCGCATCCGAAGTCACTGCTGATGAGGTTGCCGCGATAGTAGTTGAGAACGGCCATGACGCGTTCGACAGGATCGGAAGACTGGCGGCAGGCGGGAGCGACGATGAGGGGCTGGAACGCGCCGACATTGCCGTCGAGGAGAGTCAGCAAGATGTGGGCTTTGCTTTTGAAGTGGTAGTAGCAGCTGCCGATGCTGGCGTGGGCGTTATCTAAAATGGCGTCGAGGGATGTGGCGTTGTAGCCTTGCAGCCAGAAGAGCTGGCGCGCGGCATCCAGGATGCGGGTGCGGGATGTGGGTTGTTGCTGGGGCATGTTGTGCTGCTACGGAAACGTGATGCGGTACTGGGACTTTTTGTGTAGCGAGCGTTCTATACAGTGATCGTTGCGGTGAGGATTGCGGATGCTGACGCCCGGGCGCGTTACCTGTGGCCGGATTCGGGCTGCTGGCGCAAGGAGATTGCGCGGAACGCAATGCTCATTTCTCTGGAATGGAGTGTGCTGCGTTGCGGCGGAGGATAACCGCAGAATTACTTGACGATAGTATATCGTTAGGGAAGATTAAAGTCCAGGGATATTTGAGTATCCAGAGACTTGTCGTTCGAATGCGTGGAGGTCGAGTGGTGGGGATCGAGTCTCTGTCAATTCTTGACGCCGTCCCTTACGCGCAAGGGAACGTGCCGTCTCCTGTACCCAGGGCGCTGCGTGGGGCGAGGGAAATTCCTCGACTGCGCGGGCCGACTCATTTCGCGGAGCGAATGAGGGGAGAAGGCGTCGGCCCGCTCCGCTCGGAATGACAAGTGGTCGGCTGGTTGACGACCATCACCATGAATGGCAGTTTCTTTTTCTACGTGAGTGGGGATGACGGGCCATTTTTCGTTTTGGCCTGGCCAGTATTGAAATCTGGTTTCACGCTACGTCGAACCAGCGCCAGGCAAATCGACAAGCGGCGCTTACTTTTTATTCTTTTCCGCCTGCGAACGCACACGTGCTTCCTGGGCTTGGAGGTCCGGTGTGAACTCCTCGCCAAAATCCACAGCTTCAAACAGAGGCCGAATCTCCACCTCGGCGCCGCCGTCGAAAGGCGCACGCCTCAGCCATTCCACCGCTTCTTCCATGGATTTGACCTGCCAAATCCAGTAGCCGGCAATCAGTTCCCTGGTTTCCTCGAAAGGGCCGTCAATCACGGTGCGTTGCTGCCCGGAAAAGCGCACGCGTTTGCCTTTTGAGGTCGCGTGTAAGCCATCCGCGGCAAGCAGGACGCCGGCCTTCACCAGTTCTTCGTTGAATTTGCCCATGTCGGTGAGAAGCTGTGCAGTGGGCATCACTCCCGCTTCAGACTCCCTGCTAGCTTTTACAATCACCATTACGCGCATTCATTTCTCCTTTGAGATGGAACTGCCTTCTACTATTACGTCGAACGAACAACGGGATAATCGACAAGAACCTGTATTCTCCCGTGAAATTAATAACCTCTTTTGAATCACTACAGTAAATGCGCGGGCCGTCAGGCTGCGCTCAACAATAGACGCACCAGACTTAGAAGTGACACCAGCGTCTCTGCGCACCGCAAAATTTGTAGATGCGCCGCTTCGCCGAAGGTCAGACCGATAGACGGCGCAAATTTGAAAATTTCGCCGGCCAGCGTACAAAGCAAATGGTCGAAACGAAGGGCGGCTTGCTGCAGCAGGCCCGTATAGACGAACGGGAGCGGGAAGGCAAAGAGTACTGGTGTTGCAGCGTTGGGGATCCTGAGGCGCTTGTTTTGAGTTGCCAGTGTTTTGGTGCTTCACCCATACGTCGAACAGACTGCAAGGAAATCGACAGGGGATCGCCGAAAAGAGTTTTTGCGAATAGCTGGTCAGGAAACGCAGCGGGCGGCAGTCCAAGACTGGACGGTGCCTGCCAATTGCGCGAGCACCTGGCCGTCGGTAGTGCCGGAGCGCTTCAGCACGTGAAAGGAATGATCCGCTCCGTCAACCACGTGCAGCGTGGCGAGTGGACCGAGGCGTTCACAGATGGGGCGCAACAGCGTCAGGTCGGCCAGGTCGTCGCGCGTACCTTGCAGAAAAAGCATCGGCACCGTCACGCGCTGCAGATGTTCGCCGCGCTTGTCGGACGGGCGTTTAGGCGGGTGTAAAGGAAATCCAAAAAATATCAAACCCTTTACGTTTTCCAGGGGTTGCTCGGCGGCCGCCAGCGAAGTCATGCGGCCACCCATGGATTTTCCGCCCGCGAACAGGGGCAGCGCGGGCGCGCATTTAGTGGCCACTTTTACCGCCGCAGCCACAGTGGACGTCAGCACCCGCTGCGGATCCGGGATACCGCGATGCTCTTCCATGTACGGAAACTGGTAGCGAAATGTGCCGATACCGGCGCCAACGAGCTCGTTGGCGATCGCCGTCATGGACGCGTGCTGCATGCCCGCGCCAGCTCCATGACCCATGACCAGCAGGGCGCTGGCATGTTCCGGCAGTAGCAATAGCGCGGAGACTTCGTATTTATCGAGAACGGAAAATTTCAGATCGCGAGCGGCGTTCATTGCGAAATTTCAGAGTGATAAAAACATGTTTGAAGAATTTGGTGCCCGAAAGAGGACTCGAACCTCCACTCCCTTGCGAGAACCAGGTCCTGAACCTGGCGCGTCTGCCAATTCCGCCATTCGGGCACAAGCGCGGCGCGCGCACTACGTTGCTTTGCAGCTTCGCAATCACACGCGTAAATGAGGCTTTTTCATTCTGCCCGCCGCCTACATCTTTGTCAACGAACCGCGCCGGAGACGAGACAACGGAGTGCGGCCAGGTTACGCCGACCTGTTATCGCTGTGGACTTTATTCTGGAATTTTTTGTAGCATTACTTTGTGAAAAAGAAATCCTCTTCGCGCTACCGCACCATGGGCAGCGCCAGCCCCAAAAACATTGACGAATATCTAGCGGGTGTTCCCGAACCTGCGCGGACAACCTTAGAGAAGATGCGCGCCATCATCCAGTCCGCTCTGCCGTCACAGGCCCACCGAAACCATCAGCTACGGCATTCCCGCATTCAAACTTAAAAAGACGCTGGTGTATTTTGCCGCCTTCGCAAAGCACTGCAGTTTTTTCCCCACCGCCGCGATCATTGAAGAATTCAAAGAAGAGCTGGCAGGGTATTCCACCTCGAAGGGGACGGTGCAATTCCCCTCGGACAAGCCCATGCCCGCCACGCTTGTCACAAAAATGGTCAAGGCTCGCGTCGCAAACCACAATATAAGCGAAAGCAAGAAGAAGGCCCGCTGACCGGGATTTTCAGGGATGCGAGGCCCGTTTTGGGCACCCGACCAGCCGGCGGCTTACATTCAAATTTCCAATACTAAGCAATAGAAATTCAAATTATTGAGGGGTATACTCCCCGGTATACGGTGCCTGTCCGTTCGGGCAGACACGGTGTGCGG
>JBBRPU010000360.1:0-3938 GCA_038227545.1 Candidatus Acidiferrales bacterium | reverse complement strand
GGCACGCGGCACGTCCATCCCAACCGTGCCAGCGCGGAAACGACTGGACTCGCGCACGCGCGTGCGCAATCCATCAATCACCGCCGGAATAGGATCGTGCGGCACTCCTCGAATCACAAAAATCATCAGCGCCGCTTCGCCGGGAGAATCTATGCTGGAGCCAATGCCGACGCCTTGCACTCCAGCCTGCTTCATCAATGAATCCGCGTGAGCGGTATGCACCACCTGGGCGCGCGCGATTTCCGCATCGGGCACCGCGTAGACCAGCTGCGGAGTCGCCACGGATTTTTCCAGCGTGACGCTTTCCGCCTCAGAAACCGCTCCGCGCTTGGCGAAGAGCGGAGCTTCCACGATCCGCGTGCGCACGCCATCCACTTGCATCGGCAAATTTGTCCGCGGCATTCCCTGGGTCACAAAAAACAAAATGGCTGGTTCCCGCGGATTGTCCAGGCTTGCTCCCACGCCGACGGCTTGCATTTCGGGATGAGCCAGCAGGTCGGTCACGTGCGCATCCCGCGTCACGGCAGCTTTTTGTGTTACCTCGGCCGCCAGCGAGCTCGGTACTGCCGTCTTCGCGGACTGCGGCGCATTTGGCAGGGAACAACCAATGACCTGGTGGGCGGCGCCGCCAACGAACGTCACGTTGTTTGCGCCACTCTTAAAAAAATTCAATACATCCGCCACCGGATTTCCAACTGTGTCGGTGTCCGAACCCGCATACAACAACGCCACTGGCGCGGCGGAATCCTGCGTAACGATCAGCGAACCGGAATCGCCCTGCCCGCTGAAATCTCCCCCTAGAACTCCAATCTGATTGGTGTAGTTAACGGTAAAAGTGCTGCCGGTGCCATCGCAGTTCACGTTGTAGTCCACACTGGTAGTAATGTTAATCGCATTCACAGTGGAGCAAGACAGCCCCGTGGAGCGCCCCGACTTTGCCACTGCGCGACCAATCGCCACAGTAGTACCTGCGCCTCCCAGCGGCGCTGCCGCAACAGGAACGCCGTTGCCATCGGTGGTAGCGCCCAGATAAACAATTTTGCCGGTGGGATCCACTGTCCCGGACACCACCTTGGCGATGGCCGCGTCCACGTTCGGCGCCGGACTTGTTTGCAGATTGAAAAACTGCGTGAGATTCGCAACCGTCGTGGTGCCCGCTGTAGTGCAAGTGGAGGTATCAATCAATCCCGGCTGCACGATGGCGTCACCCGCCGTAGCTCCATTGGTGGCTGTTCCCGCATCGCTGCGTGCAAGAACGTGATTGTTGCTCAAAACATACTGCACACCACCGCGCGTGACCAGCGAGCCCAGCGTTCCTCCGCAGCAGGTGGTCGTATGCTTAGCGGCATTGGTATTGAAATCCTTCGCGTTGCTGCCGGAGGTTCCCAGCTCGATCGCGCCACTCTGCGCATTCGCGTTATCGGGCACGATCGTCACGGTGGAGTTCCCCAATGCGGAAGTATCGGCTTGCGATACGGCCGTCACCGTCACAGTGGTGGTGGTCGTGTTCCCCATATTGTCCGACTTGGTAGGAACTGAACTGGGAGCTACGTAAAGTCCGTTGCTGGAAATGAATCCCAGCTTCTGGCTACCTCCCGAAGTGCCATTCACTTCCCAGGTCACGGCGGTGTTGGCGTTGCCGGTAACGGTAGCTGCGAATTGCTGGGTACGAAAATTCGAAACGTTGGCCGTCGCGGGCTGCACCGAGACTCGCACCGTCGAAGCGGTGGCGGCAACGGTAACCGTGGCCGATGCTGATTTGGTCGCGTCAGCCTGAGAAGTGGCCGTCACGGTCACGGTTGCCGGATTCGGGACCGTTGCCGGCGCGGTGTAGACGCCCCCACTAGTGATTGATCCGTTCGCCGCTCCACCGGCAACTGCCCAGGTCACCGCCGAATTGGTGGTACCTGAAACCGTCGCAGTGAATGCCTGCATCCGACCCACGACCACCGTGGCAGCCGCGGGTGCGATCGTCACGGTCACCAATGTGGGAGTCTTGATGCTGCCCCCGCCGCCGCACCCTGCGAAGGACGAGAGCATAGAAGAACAAACGAGCACAATAATGTTTCGGGTCATGGACTTTCCTTGGAGGGGCTAACCTCTCTAAATTAGCATGGGCGGGAGAAGGCATCGCGGCGGGCATCGCGTGACCTTCCAAAGAGTAAAATTTGTCAAAACCTGAATCTTTCCGCGTCGTCTATGCGGACGCAGACACCCGCCACTTCCATTAAGAACCCGGTCTTCGGTAAAAGGTTGCGTCGAGGGAATGGCGCGAAATGGCCGGGCGAGTCTTGCAATTTTGATTTCAATGCTTAATCCAGGTCGCGCCAGTTGGGGCCGGAGCAGACTTCCACCAGCAGCGGCACCGCCATCTTGTAGACCCCTTCCATCTCTTCTCGCACCAGTTTCGATACCGCTTCCAGCTCGTTGTGCGGAACTTCGAAGACCAACTCGTCGTGCACTTGCAGGATCATCTTGGCTTCCAGACTTTCATCGCGCAGCCGCGCATCAATGCTGATCATGGCCAGCTTGATGAAATCCGCAGCCGTGCCCTGCAACGGAGAATTCAGCGCGGTGCGCTCCGCAAAATTGCGCAGCTGGAATTGCGCAGAATTGATTTCGGGAATGGGCCGGACACGGCCGAATAAAGTCTTGGCCACGCCGGACGCGCGCACTTCCGCCAGAATGTTGTCGAGATATTCCTTTACGCCGCGATAGCGTGTGAAATACGCGCTGATAAATTGTGCGGCTTCGCGCTGCTCGATATTGAGCTGCTGCGCCAGGCCAAAAGGTGAAAGGCCGTAGATGATTCCGAAGTTGATCACTTTTGCGGCGCGGCGATGCTCGGAGGTCTGCGCCAACTTGCCCACTCCAAAAACTTCCTGCGCGGTGCGCGCATGAATGTCTTCTCCGGTGTTGAACGCTTCCAGCAAAACAGGATCGCGCGAGAAATGCGCCATGATGCGCAGTTCGATCTGTGAATAATCCGCGGAGAGCAGCACCTTGCCCTCTTCCGCCACAAAAGCGGCGCGAATCTGACGGCCCAGCTCCGTGCGAATGGGAATGTTCTGCAGGTTGGGATCTGAAGAACTGAGCCGGCCAGTCACCGCGTTAGTCTGCGAATAGCTGGTGTGCAGCCGGTTGGTCAGGGGATTGATCAGCTTCGGCAAGGAATCCACGTACGTGGATTTCAACTTAGCAATCTCGCGGTACTCGATAATTTTTCGCGGCAACGGATGCTTCGCCGACAATTCCTCCAGAATTTCCACCGCGGTGGAGCGTCCCTTGACCCGTCCGCGCCGTTGCGAAGGCTGCAGGTTCAGCTTATCGAATAGAATTTCCGCCAGCTGCGTGGGCGAATTGACGTTGAACTCCTGGCCCGCCATTTCCCACACTTCTTTTTCCAGGCGGCGCACTTCCGTTTCCATAGTGCGCGACATGCTCTCAAGTTCTTTAGGATCCACGCGAATGCCGGCGCGTTCCATCTCCGCCAGCACCGGAGCCAACGGCAAATCGATTTTTTCGTAAACGTTGGCGGCCTGTTCATCGCCGATCTGCGTGCGCAGCGCGGGCGCCAGGCGCTGCAGAAAATCCGCGCGCTCGCCCGCTCCCCCGCCCACCATGGAATTAAACTGCCGCATCACCACGTCGGTGAAATTATGATTGCCGGTAGTGGGCCGCAGCAGGTAGGAATAAATCTGCGTGGCGTGCTGCACGTTGGCCATGCGCCCCGCCAGCAAATGAAAAAGTTTCGCATCGTGCACGATTTTCGGGCGCGTGGCATCGGCCAGCAGCGGCCGCAAGGCTTCCAGCGCTTCCCCTTTTTCGTCCATCCACACCGCGCGACCTTCGCCGGGCTGGGAGGACACTTCCATGGAGGCGATGCGCGTGCCAAAACCTTCCGACTCGCGATCTCCCGGTTCCAGATTCAGCCAGAT
>JBBRPU010000359.1:0-3938 GCA_038227545.1 Candidatus Acidiferrales bacterium | reverse complement strand
GCGCGGAGCAATTGGTGCCGGGCGCGGCGAAAAGAGTTTTGAGCGACTGGACGCAGACAAGTCTGACGGCGCACCGGGACAAGACGGGACGCGGGGTGGCTGCGGCTGCGAGACCGGAAGTGGCGACGGCTGCGGCCGGCAACGTTGCTGGCGGCGGCGACGGGCAGAATAAGCCGGCACGGGAGACTTCTGCTGCGCCTCCGGGACGGAGTGTTGATTATCGCAAGGTCAGCGACGAACAGATCTTGGCGATGTTATAGCTCTTCGAGTCAGCGCGACACATGGTCCCATCGCTTACTCATACTTCACAAATAAGTTTAGTTCGCTTCATTCGCAATATTTCTGAAAACAATAAGGAGAAAAAGAGATGCCAGCACAAGCAAACGCGAATGTCGTCGCGTTGCAGCTAGAGAAGGTGCGCGACAAAGTGCCCTTGCTCTATGAACGCGACGATATTCTGCTCACCATGATTCAGCAGCGCGGCGATGTGGAGAAAATTTCCAGCCGCAACATGCGCCTGCCGTTGCAAGTAAATCCGGGAGGCAAAGCCGGCTCGTACAACGCGGACGGCGGCGACCTGGGGCGTGGATCCGGAACGGCGTATGACGTGGCGCAGGTTTCGTTGATTTTCTTCCGCTTCGCGATTGAAATCACGAAGCTGGTGGAATATGCGACGAACGGCCGCGAGCGCGCGGTGGAAAACGCCACCAAGCGTGAAGTCGCCAACGGAATGAAACAGTTTCGCGCGTTCCTGGATAAATTGATGCAGACGGCCGGCAACGGCGTGCTGGGCAGCATCAGCTCTTTCGCCACCACCACCTGGACAATGGCCACGCCTCCGGGCGCGGCACTGGTGTATGTGGGACAAACAATCCAGGTTTACGATTCGACGCTGACGACCAATCGTGGCACGTGCAACGTGGTGGCTGCCGATCCCATAAGCCCGACGCAGACGATCACCGTGGACGTCAACCCCGGAGGCCTGGCCGCCGGCGACGTTATCGTGCATGACGGATTGTCCGGCGCGAGTCCGGTGTCGCTCTTCGGAATTAAATATCACCAGAACAACGCGACGACGGGCACGTGGTTGAATCTGAACCGCGCGACGTATCCGGTGCAGCTGGCGACTCCTCGCGTGAACGCCGGGAATGCGGCGCTCACTCCATCCAACGTGCGACTGGCGATCAACAAAGTTCGCAAAGCACTGGGCATCAATCACGTGAGCAAGCTGATCGCGTACATGGCCGTGGAGCAGGAACACGCCTGGGAAAACCTGGGCATCACGGTGAGCCAGATCATTAAAGAAGGCGGATCCAGCAGCGGCAACGATCTGGATTTGCTCTTCAGCGGCCGCAAAACAATGAGTGGCGTACCCATCAAATCCAGCGTGAACGCTGACCAGACACGCGTGGATTTTCTGGATCTGTCGCACTGGGGACGTGCGGTGTTGAAGGACATTGATTTTTACGAGGTCAATGGCAACACGGTGTTCCCGATTTACGGCGCGAGCGGCGGGCTGGCGGCGAGCTACATCTTTTACTTTGATACGGCGTTTCAGGTGTGGGATGACGCTCCGAGAACCGGGGCGTTTATTGACACGCTTGCGAGACCGAGCGGCTACTAGAAGAGTGTCGTGACTCGATGGGAGGGCAACCGGCTTTTGCTGGTTGCCCTTTCCATTTACGGAAGTGATCCGCGGGTGAATCAGCAACGTGGCAAGTAAAACGAAATGCAAACGTATTTAGATTTTGCGCGAGTCGCATGACACGCCGGTGACGGTGGCGCGGCGGCTGAAGATTGCCGGCGGCGTGAACCGGTATGGGGAAGCGAATTATCGCGTGGTGTGGGGTTGGAATCGGCTGGCTTGGATTGGTGGGAAGTTTGAGGAACGCGAGCCGGCGACGGGATCGTTGCTGCGAGAAGTTGTGGAGCTGCGGCAGGAGCCGAAATATCCGGCGGTGAATCGCTGGCATTTAGAGCGATGGATGGCTCCGGAATCTTATGGCTCGGCGCGCGCGTGGTATGCGCAGACGCTGGAAATTGCGAACGGGCGAAACGTGCCCGCGCTTGGTCCTTATCCGGAGCGCGGAGATTACGAGCATTGTTTCACGCTGGAAGGGTCGCGCGGCGAATTTGTGCAGCTCACCGCGACGGTGGTGGAGCATGTGGCGAGAGCGATTGAGTGGTCACGGAATAAATCGCGCGTGACGCGCAAGGAAGCGGTGGGCGCTAGAGCGGAACGTGAAGAGCGGGCCTACGACGAGCATGCCTTCGCGGTTTTGGACGACGCGGTGCCGGCTTTTCATGCGCAGCCCTTTGTTTGCGTGCCGTGATGTGGATTTGATTGCTAACGCCAAGCCCTGGGCCACGGAACCGGCTGCGAAGTGTGAACCGCCGAGACCAATCGACAAGCCGCAGCCGTGGGCATGAGTACCTTGAGGACCGCATGACGAAACTTGAAATTTGGGTGAAGGGCATACTTGCCGCGGCCGTCAGCGGGGCAGCCGGCGGAGTGATGACGGGCTTGGCGGCGGTGGGAATCGATCCCCAGCATTTTAATCTGCAATCGGGAATGGGCGAGACACTGCGGATCGGCGCTGCGGCGGCGCTGATTAATGGGGTGATTGGGGTTTCAGCGTATCTGCAGAAGTCACCGATGCCGGATTGCAATGACGCGGTGAACGCCGCGCTGCAAAAAAAGAACTGACACGGCGAAGGCTTGGGCCACGAAAGAAACCCGTGCCGCGAAACAAACCTGCGCAGGCGCAGTTAGTAAAGAACATCTCGAACTTGCGCGACGCCAGGAAAACAAGATCCACCTGAAGTCACTTAGGACACCACTATGCCGGTTGTAGGATCAAGCGCGTACAACACCGCGGGACAGATCACCGCGCTGGTGCGCTCACTGCTGAACGATGCGCAAGGAAATTTGTTTACGGACGCGGTGCTGCTGCCGTACGCCAATTCAGCCTATCGCAAGCTGCAGCGCGCATTGGGGAACGGCGGCGGAGGCGGATTCATCCAGGACGATGCGCTCCTGGTGGTCGCCGCAGTGACGGCGGTAGACACGTCATTGCAAGTTTCGATCACCGATGCGACTGCGGCGCCCAACCAACTGCCGACGGATTTGCTGGTACCGATCAAGATTTGGGAACGCACCAATGGATCCACGGACGAATTCGCGGAGATGGTGGATTTGACGCGGCACGGTGGGTTGCCCTCGCGCGCTCAGGACGTGAGCCTGAGCGTTTGGGAGTGGCGCGCAGATGGATTGTATTTTGTGGGCGCGACGGCGGATACGCAGATTCGGCTGCGGTACGCAAAAGCTTATCCGGACTTGGCAGATGCGACTTCGCCGGTGTTGATTCGCAATGCGCAGGAAGCCATCGCGTATGCGACGGCGGCATTGGCTGGCTGGGCGAGAGGCAGTCCACTGGCGCAAAAGTGGGATGACGCGGCGAGCGACGCGATCGAGGACCTGGTAGTCGCAGCGGTGCGACGCGAGCAACAAAGTTCGCACCGACGGCGGCCGTTTTCATCGCGCAGTGGGTACACGCCTTTCTAGCAGCACGTCCCCAGCAAGAATTTAAGGCTGAAAAAAAATGCGAGGAGATTCGTAGATGGCTATTCAGATTACGCTTTTGGCGGCAAACGTAGACGGATCCGGAAATAATTTGCTGTACGCCATCGGGACGCTGACATTCTCGGGGAACTACGTCACCGGCGGCGACACCATGGATTTCACCACGGTGGGCGAGAAGCTGAGCAGTGCACAAATTATCCAGGTGTTTGCCGATAGCCAAAATGGCAATGCCGGTTACTACGTGCCAGTGACGGGCGCGGCGCTGAATAACTGGAAACTAAAGGCTTTTACAGGGGGCGGCGTAGAAGTGACCGCCGGCGCCTATCCCGCAAGCGTAACGACCGACGCGGTGCAG
>JBBRPU010000358.1:0-3949 GCA_038227545.1 Candidatus Acidiferrales bacterium | reverse complement strand
CCGACCTGCCGAAGCCGCTCCACCAGTGCAATGTTTTTCGAAAGCCGCGGCTCCTTGAATTCCGGGCTCCGGCTCCGAAAGTCATCCGCCGGCAACGCCGCCGCGCGCTCGCGAGTCATCGCTCCGGTTAACAATCCCGAAGCCATCGGCGCATACGAAATCACACCAATTCCCTGTTTTTCGCAGTACGGCAGACTTTCCGCTTCTATCGCCCGTCGAATCATCGAATACGGTGGCTGCAGCGACGTCACCGGCGCGATTTTTTCCGCGCGCTTCAATTGCTCCACGTTAAAGTTGGAAACTCCGATCCACTTAACTTTGCCCTCTTTCTGCAGCGCCGCCATCGTCTGCCACGCTTCTTCCAGCCCCTGTCCGTTGTCAGGCGGCGGCCAGTGCATCTGGTATAGATCAATCTGCTCCACCTGCAATCGCCGCAAGCTCTCTTCGCACTCGCGCCGAATGGATGCCGCGCCGTGTTCGCTGCGTACTTTCCGCTGCTCGTCCCAGATCAACGAGCACTTGGTGAAGACACACGGTCGCGGGCCTTTCCACTCGGCAAGCGCTTTCGCCACAATTTCTTCCGAGTGTCCGGTACCGTAAACTGCCGCAGTATCAATCCAGTTCACGCCCAGTTCCAGCGCCCGTTTTATTGCTGCGATGGACTCGCCGTCGTCCTGCGACCCCCACGCAAACTCCCATCCCCCGCCGCCGATGGCCCACGCTCCAAAACCAATTTTGGTTATCTCCAGATCGGAGTTGCCGAGTTTGCGCTTTTCCATAGGTCGCTCCACAAATGGCATTCAATCTAACGCTGGGTTGGATGACCCTCCCCCGAAAAAGTTAGAGGTTATATCTTCGTAACCTGCGGCACAAAAAAAGAGCGGCGAGGATATCCTCGCCGCTCTAAGGAAAGTTGAAATTGAGGAAAGTTAAATAGTCTTTGCCGTGGCCGGAGCGTTCTGGCGAGCAAACGCGTTCGCGCCAGACTCCTTGTCGGCAGTCTTGTCGATCTCGATGGAGCCCTTGAAATAGGCGCCGTCTTCGATCATGATTCGCGCGGTGGTCAGGTCGCCGTTTACCGACCCGTCCTTTTTGATCTCGATACGATCTTTCGCGCGCAGGTTACCCTTGACCGTGCCGTAAACCACTACTTCACGGGCAATAATATCTGCGGTAACTTTGGCACTTGCGCCGACAGTCAGCTTCCGCTCATCAAGGGTAATCAGTCCTTCGACCGTTCCATCAATAAGCAGATCTTCGTTGCCGGAAATTTCACCTTTCACGTGCAGGCTGGACCCGAGGCGCGCTCCCGCACCACCTCCGGAAGCCCCCAACGGACGCATTGCATCAGTACTCATGGCGGATGTTCCCTCCCAAGTCACCGCAGCAGGCCTCGGCGACTCATTCGAATTAAAGTTTTTTTGCTCCGGTTGCGCGGCCTGCGGCGTATCCGGTTTTTTGTTACTCCACATCGGACCTCCCAAGGGACAGCCCCCATGAAGACAAGATGTCCGGCCGGGGTACAGCAAACTCTATTCCCTGGGATATGGAACTGCAATTACAGCTTGGCCCGCATGTGCGTTACAGTAACTGGACTTGAGGACAGGGGCGGCCACCATAACACAAAGTCCCCGCCATTTGTCCAACAATTCCTGGTGAAATTTAGTCGCAGCACCCGAGTATGGCCCCAGTGCATTGATACACGGAGGCCCAGTGAATTGATACACCGGGGGCCACAGTGTATTGATATACGGAGGGTGCCCCATCCCTCGGCAGTTTGGAGGGTGGGGTTCGTAACGTGGGAACATCGAGTCCTATCCGCGCAGCGCGATCAATTCTGGCGATTTACAATACATCAATTACTGGGCTTTTCCGGAACCGGTTGCGTCGCCAGAAAATCGTTCTGAAAGCGCACCGCGTAGCTCGCGATCAATTCCTGAATCCGCGCCGACCCGGCCGACCTCAAAATCAATCCCGCATGATGATATTTCGAGATCCGCTGCACAATCTCGGCATCCGTGAACCCGGAAGTATCCGGATATTCCTGCCGCGCCAGGGACAAGATCACCGCGGCGTACTCGCGGCGATAAGCCGGAAGTTGGTAAGGCTCCTTCCCCGCTCCCACCTCGAGCCGCGCCCACTCCCGCCATAGATTAATCCCCGTCGCGGCTTCGATCACGTCGCTGATGTACGCGCCCCCGACCCGCGCCGCCACCTCTATAAAGTAAAATTTCCCGTCGCTGTCGGCTTTTAAAAACTCCGCATGCGTAACACCGCGCACAAATCCCAATTCGTACAACACTTTTTGATTGATGGCCAGCAACTCCGCAGTTTCCGGCGAATCATCTGGCAGAGTACTAGTCGTAAACACTCCGCCATAATGAGAAGTCGTCAACGGAGGCGTTCCATACGTGTGCGCCTCGGCAAAAACCACTTCACGCTCCGAAGCAATACTGTCGACGTGATAAACCGTGCCCGGCACGAAATGCTCCAGCAGGTAGAACGATTGCTGGTCCCCGAGTTGCTCCAGCCACGGCCAGATCTCATCCGGCGAATGAATCTTCTTCATCCCGATACCGGAAGCCTGCGAACGTGGCTTCAACAACCACGGCGCGGGCACTCGCGCCATGTATTCGCGCAAACTGTCGTAATTCAGCACCGCCACGAACTCTGGGACCCGAATGCCAGCTTCCTTCGCCCGCGCGCGCATGGAAAGTTTGTCGCGAAAATACCGCACCGTCGTCAAACCCATTCCCGGGATGCGCAGGTGCTCCCGCAACGCCGAGACATTCTCCATGTCGAATTCGTCCAGCGCCACGATGCGATCAATGGGTTGTGATCTCGCGATATAACTTACGGAGTAAATCAGGCCCTGCAGCGGTAACTCTTCCGGCATGGTGAAAATTCCATCCAGGCAATCCCGCGGCCAGTCACCATCGTGCAGCTTCTCAACCGTCAGCAGCAGTACCCGGCAGCCCATCCCCTTGCACGTGCGCATGAACTCCTGCCCCTTTTCGTAAGAGGTTACGCAGAGGATGGTCAGTGGTCTTTCGTCCGGCATAACTCACCTGAATGGTTGGCGGGATCTGCGATCCACGGCTGGATGCCACCACGCCGGTTGCAAATCTCACCAGCGGCGGATTATACGTCGCTATGCAACGCCGGGAATAAAAATTGCAGTACGTGGCCGACCCGCGCAGCCCACGCGCCTTCGTTGTGCTCCGCGCCTTCCACGAGCTCGAAATGCAAATCGCGCTCCGGCTGCCAGCCCTTCTGCAACAGCACATCGCGAAAGTTTTCCACGTCTCCCACAATCTGCTGCCCTTCCGCCGTGCCGATATCAAGCCAGATGCGTGGGCGTCGTCCTACTCGCACGGTCGCTGCGAATCGGTGCATCACCCGCTGATTCCACCACACCGAAGGCGAAAGCGCCGCCACCTTCCCATAGATAGCGGCATATTTCAGGCCCACATACAACGAAACCAGTCCTCCCAACGAAGAGCCGCCCAATCCTGTGTTACCGGCGTCGCCCAGCGTCCGGTATTCCTGATCTATGAACGGTTTTACTTCTTCCACTAGAAATTTTCCGTAACGGTTGCCGCTCCCACCCCCGAGCTTCGGCATTCGCGAAGGCGTGTATTCACGGATGCGGTGTTTCCCAAGATTATAAATCCCCACAATAATAAGAGGCTCCACCGCTCCAATCCCAATCATGTGATCCGCGGTCTGGCCGACGCGCCAATCCATGCCCGGGACAAAAGAAGTCGCGCCATCGAAAAGATTCTGCCCGTCCTGCAGGTATAGCACCGGAAAACGCCTCTCCGGCTGCTCCTCGTAACCGGGCGGCAGATAAACGATCAGGTCGCGCTCATTTTTCAGAATGGATGACGGGAATTTTTCGTGTTTGCGAAATGTCATGGGGCGATGGACACGAGCAGATCCTTCGCTT
>JBBRPU010000357.1:0-3957 GCA_038227545.1 Candidatus Acidiferrales bacterium | reverse complement strand
TAAAAGCTTGCTGAAAGATTTGCAGGCCGCGGCTTTTAAGCCTTCCACATCTTCTATCTCCGCGTTACGCGATTACGATCGTGGATTGCAGCAACTGCGGGCCGAAAATTATCCCGAAGCGGTAAAGGGTTTTCAGGGCGCCATCGAACAGGATGGACAGTTTGCGCTGGCGTATTCCAAGCTGGCGCAGGCTTACAGCCAGCAGGGCCAAGATGACGAAGCGGAACAGAACGCGCAGAAAGCAGTCTCGCTCAGCGCCGCGCTACCCGCGCAAGAAAAATATCTGATTCAGGCGAATCGCGACCGCATTATCAAGGACTATCCCAAGGCCATTGAGGCTTACCAGAACCTGGTGGGCGTAGCCGCGGACAACACCGATTATCTTTTCGATCTGGGTACCGTGTACGAAAGCGCGGGCAGCTTCGATAAGGCCGGGGAGCTTTTTAGCAAAGTGGTGAAACTGGATCCTAAGCGGGCGGAGGGTTTGCTGGCGCTGGGGCGCGTGCAGATTGAAAGCGGCAATACCAAGAGCGGCCTGGAGTATTTGACGCGCGCGCAGGCCCTGTCCATCGAGCTCAACGATGAAGCCGCGCACGCACTGGTCTTGCAGGCCATGGGGGTGGCTTATTCATCGCTGCAAAAGCCGGACGAGGCGCTAAAAAATATCAATGAGTCGCTAGCCATCAAAACTCGGCTTGGCATGAAAAAAGGCATTGCCGACAGCCTGCAGATGATGGGCTCCATTTATGACGGCATGGGCAAAGTGGACCTGGCGCTGAAAAACTATAACGCGGCGCTGAAAATCCGGCGCGATATCGGCGATCAGCAGGGCACCGCTAATGTGCTGAGCGACCTGGGTGACTTTTATGTGGAGCGCGGAAAATATGATGATGCTCTGCGGCTTTTCAAGGAATCGCTGAAGTCGCAGGTGGAAGTCCACAACGAATCCATGCAGGGGCAAGTGGTAAATAATATTGGAAACACTTATCTGGCGAAGGGCGATTTTGATAACGCGCGCATTTATTTCGAGCAAGCGCTGCAGGTGCGCGAAAAACTCAAAGTTCCGTCGGATATCGCCGACACGCTGCACAATCTGGCGGAAACGTCCATGCGCACCGGACAATTCGACAAGGCCCAGGAGCAATATCTGAAAGCTCTGGAGATTCGTCGTAGCGCGGGAGACAAGCGCGGCGCGGCGATCGAATCCTCGGGACTGGGCGTGTTGTTCGGTTACCAGGGCAGGTTTGGGGCGGCTATCAGCGCGCAGGAAGATGCGACCAAGGGTTTGCGTGAGGCGCAAGAGAAAGGCTTCTGGTCCACGGAAGTGCTAACGGCGTATGGGCACGCGCTGGCGCAGTCGGGACGTAGCGAAGAGGCCGCGAAAAAACTCACCGAAGCGATGACCTCCGCCGCGGAAGACAAGAGCCAGCCGCAAATCGCTACGATTCAAAGTTATCAGGGAGACAACGCGTTTTTCCGTGGCGACATCGGCGCAGCCACTTCAGCGTACGCCCAAGCCCTGCAGACCGCTTCGAAGACCGGCGACGCCCATATGATTCTGCTGACCAAAATCAACGCCGCCAAAGCTGCGGTGCTGGAGGGGAAATTTGGCGCCGCCGCTGCTTCGCTTCAGTCCCTCGGTGAACAAGCCGATGCGCTGGGGCTGAAATATCTTTCCACGCAATGTCTGGTGCTGCGCGGACAGGCGCTGATCGGCGTGAAAGATTATTCCGGGGCCCAGAAAGAGTTGAATACCGCTACGCTCCGCAGCGAGAAACTGGGGCTACGCGAACTGCGCGCCTCCAGCCAATATCAACTCGGGCGGGCGCTGGAGCTCTCCGGCAAAGGCTCGATGGCGGCAAGCCACTATCAGGAAGCTTTGCGCGTAGCACAGGAGGTGCAGAAGGAGGCGCAGACCGATCGCCTCAGCAAGCGCGCCGACCTCGCGCCCATATTCAGCAGGCCATCCTCATAGGGGCGCAATTCCACGCAGCTTTGACTTACGCGCCTAATTATTGAGTTGCTGGAAGCGCGGCTTTGGATGACGCGCGGCTCCAATGGATAACGGTTCTACTTCCCGCGTCCAACCAGCTCCACAGAGGCACGACTTCGCGAGGCGCTGTCCGCCACAGTCAAGATTCCTTCGCGCTCGCCCGGCTTTTTCGGAGTGAAGGTTACGTTGATTTTGCAATTGCCGCCCGGCGCGAGTGTAAGTCCTGAAACGCACGTCGAACCCGTCGCAACGGAGAAATCTCCAGTGGTTGCCGGAGCTCCCAAAACAATGGTGGTCGTTCCGCTATTGGTGAGGATTATGGATTTAGGGGCGCTGATGGATCCGATCTTTCGCGCTCCGAAATCCAGCTCATCCGGGCGGAGCGTTAGTCGCGGGCCGGTGGTGGTGGCCTGCAAGGCTACAATTTGCGGGCTTCCCGGAACGCTGTCGGTGATCACCAGGGACGCGGACGTGTGTCCTAGTTGATCGTTGTCGCCTATAAAAATGACCCGGATTTTACAGCTCTTGCCGGGTAGTAGCGCCCTGGGGCACTCTGAATCGGCGCGATAATCGTCCAGATCGTTGCCTGATGTGACGTTCGCCGCGGTGGTGGCCTGCGAGCTAATTATCCGTGCCGCCGCAGGTACCGGAGCCCCGATCGCCACTCTTGAAATAGTGATGGTCTGCGAACTTGTGTTGGTCAGGGTGATGATGCGTACCACTCTGGACCCGATAGCCACCGAGCCAAAATCTATGCTGGAAGGCGAAATTGCCAACGGTGAAGCGGCCCCGACAGTCTGATTCACCGCAGTTGAAGCGCTGGCAGTGAAGTTCGTATCGCCGCTGTAGGAAGCAGTGAGATTGCGAAGTCCCGCCATAGCGAACGTCAAGATGCAGCTACCTTTTCCGGCCGCTAAGACTCCGGAACAGGTTTCCCCGGTGCTGGCACTCACGTTCACGGTACCGGTCGGAATTCCAGCGCCGGAAACTGTGAAGCTCACCGTCACAGCTTGCGAAACTGCTGATGGATTCGGAGTGTTGGAGGTGATGGAGGTTACGCTGCTTGCCTTCGTCACCGTGAGAGACGTGCTGGTGTCACTCGCAGGACCAAAAGTCGCGTCGCCAGCGAATGCGTAGCTGATGGTGTAAGGGGTGGCGGACGCTGGAATGGTGGATACCGGGAACGCGATGCTGAACGCACCGCCGGTGCCAATGGTGGCCTGCTGGCTTACGCCATTGATTGTCACGGTCACTGTTTCGCCGGCCGCCGGGAAAGAATTCCCGTTGCTCAGTTTGCCAGCCAGCGTGATCGAGGCGGTTCCGTAGGTAACCGATTGCGATGGGGTCAGCGCGCTGAAACTCGGCGACGGCAGCGACTGCACAGTGATGTTCGCGATGGAGAGAACCTGCTGGTTGGTAGCCGTCACGCTACCCGCGCTGATGTAATTTCCCGCGGAAGACGACGCGCTGCGTATATGCACGTTGAAGGAAGCGCTGGGCGCTACATTTCCGAACGTGCAATTCAGGACCTGCACGCCGACCGCTCCAGTGATGGCGCAAGTTCCCGGTCCCGCATACGCCGGAGAAATGGACCAGTTGACGTTGGTTCCGGCGGGCAGGGGATCGCTCAACGTCGCGGAGTTCGCGGTAGCCGCAGAACTGTTGACGATGGCAATGGTGAAGCCGATGGGACTGCCGGCCGACACGGTCGCGGCATCGGGCGTGCTGGTCACGGTTACGAAGCCCGCGGTGGCCGGAGGAATCGCCACCACCACGTCGTTGAACACTTTGGTTTTGCCGCCAATTCCGGCATCCACTTTTTTGTTCGGGTCGTAAAAAGTGGTGATGTCGAAAACAAATTGGCAGAAGATCGCCGGATTCGTCGGCGTGCCAGGATTTCCAACCTGCATGGGCGTGCTGCAGTCCGTTCCATACGGCGAATTGGGCAACACGAAGCCGTCGGG
>JBBRPU010000356.1:0-3966 GCA_038227545.1 Candidatus Acidiferrales bacterium | reverse complement strand
GACTGGTGGCGCGATCAGGCACTCATGCACCTGTTTGCTACATGCGAGGAGTTCACGCGGAGTGCGCCTTGAATAATTGCACGAGGTGCTCGGCGATGATGCGTTCTTCGCCGGGTTGCAGCATGAAGGAGTTCATGGACAGATTTTTTTCTGAGGCGGACAGCACGATGGAAGGATCTGATTTTCGCAGCAACGAGGCGGCTTCCATGGGCGTAATTTTGACGCGCTGAGCGTCCCAAGTTATCTGCATATGCGGCACGTGATTGGCGATGCCGGGCACGAGGAATTCGGTGCTGACGCCTGGAACGGATTTGACTCGTGTGGAGATTGACTCCAGGCGGCGTTGCCATTCTTTGTTAAGCGTTTCGTGATCTTCGCTCAAATAGCTTTCCAAAGCTTTGACCATTCCGACAATTTCTTCTTTGCCGACTTTTTGACTGCGGCCGAGAGTGTCTTCGTGAGGACAGTTATTCAGAAGCGCATTGGCCACCAAATCTTTTTTGCCGACCAACAGGCCCGCGCATTGCGGTCCGCGAATGGCTTTGCCTCCGCTGAAACAAATCAGGTCGTAGCCCATGTTGGCGTAATCCCACAAGTGGGAAACCGGAGGCGTATCGGCTGCGGCATCAATGAATGCGGGTATCTGGTGCTCGTGCGCCAGCTTGACCCAGTCTTCCGCCTTGATTTGTCCTTCATCGTCGGCGAAATTCGAAAAGTGCATCATCGCCGTCTGCGCGCTTACAGATCGCTTCACGTCATCTGCCGATTCCACCACGATCAGTTTTACTCCGGTGGCCCGCAGTTGATGATCGAAAGGATTGCGATGTGATTTCTGAATGATGACTTCCGATTTCATGCCGGTCAGATCCGGCAGTTGTTCAATGAATTTGGGATTATTGCCGGTCAAGATGCCTGCCAGACCAGACTGCATGGCCGCGGCGGCGCCAGATGTGACGATGGCCGTGTAGCCTTCGGGAAGTTTGAGCATTTCGGCGATGCGTTTTCCCGCGGCCACTTCCAGATCGGCGATGCTTACAAAATGAGCGCCCGCCTGGGCCATAACCGCTTCCACTTCGGGACGCATCAATGAGCCTCCCAGGACGGTCATAGTTCCTTCACCATTTATTATCGTGGGCACGCCCAATTCCTTGTAGACATTGCCGCTGGCGCCAAAGCCTTTGATGGGCGATGTTGCTTTGGCGCCGGCGGGCAACGTTGAGGCAGATAGCGTTGCTTTCCCGAACAGTGCGGAGGAAAGCGTGGCGAGGCTGCCCAGAAACGTTCTGCGATTCCAGCGATCGGTCAGGCCCATCGGTTACGCACCCTTCTTGGCGTTCACTACCGCGGCGGTGCAATTGATTTCGACGAGCGATTCGCCGGGAAGTGCCGCAACGGCGACGCAGGTGCGCGCCGGGCCGCCGTTCGGAAAGTAGGTCTTGAACACTTTGTTGAGTCCGTCATAGTCGTCCATTTTGGTGAGAAAAACGGTGAGCTGCAAAATGCTGTCCATGGTTCCGCCGCCGGCTTCGACGAGAGTTTTTACGTTCTCCATAACCATGCGCGAGTGCATTTCGATGTCGGGTTGTTTGCCTTTGTCGGAATCATTGCCGCGGGAGTGTGCGCCCTGGCCGGCAATGTAAATCACACCGTTGTGGATGATGAGAGGAGTGATGAAGCCGGTGCGACTGGCGGGCTTTCCCTCGTAGTCCAGTTTCTTGACGCTACCTTGATCTTCGGCGCCGGAAGCGCCCGACGAAACCATTCCAGCAATGCCGAGACCTGGCAACAGCGCCGCCAAGCGTGTGGCGAAGCCCCTTCTGGTGCTCACAGTTGAAAACATTTTTATTTCCTCCCGATCTGATTTTGGAATTCAAATTTTTACGGCAATGCAAAAGTGAACAGATCGCTACCGGCCGCGATGGCGACGTATTGCTTTCCACGCACCGCAAAAGTCATGGGAGAGGCGTGCAAAGTTTGTCCGGTATTGAAATGCCACAAGGGCTTTCCGGTGCCGGCGTCAGCAGCTTCGAACGACTGCGCATTGTCGCCAAAAAACACCAGGCCCCCCGCGGTGGTCATTACGCCCGCAGAGGATTGACCTGAGCCGGTTTGCAGGTAGCGCCACGCGGGCTGTTGGCCTTCGAGATCGTATGCCAGCAGAATTTTTTGCTTCTCGTCCGTGCTGCTATGGCTGACGCCCGTGGAATAGTAGGCTTGACCTTCGGTGAATTTTTGAGGTTTCACGGAAAAGATGCTGCAATCTTCCTCGGCCAGAAAGTAAAACAACCGTGTTGCAGGATTGAAAGCTGGCGAAAACCAGTTGGTCGCGCCGTTGAAATCCGGGCAGATGCGTGCGCCACTCTCCGTGGGCTGCAGCCCGGTTCGAATCGGGCGTCCTTGCGCGTCTACGCCGCTAGCCCAGGTCAGTTTTTCTACGAAGGGTACGGCGGACAAAAACTTACCGTTCGTACGGTCCAGTACATACAAAAATCCATTGCGGTTGGCTTGTACCAAGAGTTTTTGCGGAGCTCCACGAAACGTGGTGTCAATCAACACCGGCGTTTCCGTAGCGTCGTAGTCGAAGAGGTCGTGCGGGGTGAACTGGAAATACCATTTTAGTTTTCCGGTGTCCGGATCGAGCGCCAGAACACAATCGGTGTATAGATCGTCACCAGGGCGAACCGCACCATCGAAGTCGGGCGCGGGATTGCTGGTGCCCCAGTAGATGGTGTTCAATTCGGGATCGAACGTTCCGGGCATCCAGGTAGTGCCGCCACCACGTTTATATAGTTCGCCCGGCCAACTCTCCGAGCCGGGCTCGCCCGGTCCCGGAATGGTCCAGAATTTCCAAGCTAACTTTCCGGTGGCAGCGTCGAAAGCGGCCACAAAGCCGCGAACCCCGTCGTCGCCGCCGGAAGTGCCGACGATGACCTTGTCTTTGACGACGAGGGGCGCGCTGGTGGCGCCATAGTTGCGATTTCCTTCCGCGTAGGCGACGTCCCACAAAAGATTGCCGGAACGCGAATCCAGACAGAGTAAATGCGCGTTATCGGTTTCGGAATAGATGCGCGATTTCCAGACACCCACGCCGCGATTGTGATGCTGCGAGGCATCGTCAATCAGGCCTTCGCTGATGGGCCGCGAGTAGCGCCACACCACGCGGCCAGTCTGCGCGTCCAACGCATACACGTCATTTGCGGCGGTCACGAGCATGAGTCCGTCTACTACAACCGGGGTGACCTCCATGTCGTTGGAACTATTGGTGTGAAAGACCCACTGGGCGCGAAGTTGATCGACGTTTTTCGCGTTGATCTGATCCAGGCTGCTGAAGCGCTGCCCGGTGTAGTCGCCGTTGTACGAAAGCCAATTGTCGGCGACAGGGCGTGCGCTCAAGGCTTCGTTTTTTACGTCCAGGGCGACTCCTTGATTTTTCTCCTGCGCCACGGCCGGGAGCGCGCAAAAAATAAAAGCGCTGCAAATAAGCAAACTGATGCGCAACGGGGCAAGCTTGCGTGCTGCCAAGCGTGTGTTCATTTCACCGCAGCCCTGCGCGAATGCCTGCGGGCGGCGAACGCGGCGCGCCTGGGGCGACGCGACTCACCAGGATTTCTTTTTGCTTCTGGGCCGGCGCTTTCGATGTAGCCCAATTCCACGGAGATTTTTTTTCCGGCGGCGCTGATTAACGAGGCGATTTGCCTGATACGCGCGGCGGCCATGCGCACCGCCGGGCCAGTGATGCTGAGGCTGGCATTTACCGCGCCGGTGTGATCCCAGATGGGGGCGGCCACGCAACGAATGTGCGACTCGTGCTCCTCGAGATCGCACGCGAACCCGTCTCTACGAACGCGAGTCAATTGCGTTTGCAATTCCTGAAGATTGCTTACGGTGTTTTCGGTGAAACGGCGCAGGACCAATTCGTTGAGGACGGCGGCCTGTTCAGCGGCAGGCAGGTAAGCCAGCAAAATT
>JBBRPU010000355.1:0-3974 GCA_038227545.1 Candidatus Acidiferrales bacterium | reverse complement strand
GAGGGCATTTGTCGCTGACATTCACTTATTCGGGATTGCTGGCGAATGAGGAGAACAGTCCGGTGCCCGGCGTGCGCGCCGCAGTGATCAATCACGACGGCGCGTATCTGCTGTTGCCTTCGCGGTGGTTTCCGCTGACGGATTACCCTTCTAACCGCTACACGGGAACTTTCCATCTGAATGTGCCGGACACGTTTGCGGTGGCCGGAACCGGCAAGGCTTTGGCGCCGAGTTCTGTGGCCGGCAAGAATCCCGTAGACGGCCAGCGCATTGTGTACACCTTCGAATGCAAAAACGCTGCGCCCAATGGAACCTTTGTGGCGGGAAATTTGCAGTTGAATCCGCAACAGGCGGAAGGCGTGAGCGTGGCGGTATACGCGCCGCGCTCGGCTTCGGGAAATGCCGCGGATTTTGCGGCGTCCGTGGCGCGTTCGATGACCGCATTCTCGGACATGTTCGGCGCGCTGCCGGATCCGTCCATGACCGTAGTGCAAATTCCCGATGGCACGTTGCGAGATTTTGCCGGGCCGGGGCTTTTGCTGCTGAGCCAGCGCGCGTGGGATCCCAAAGCGAATGACCGCACCATCGCAAGGCTGGTGGCGTCCCAGTGGTGGGGCAACCAGATTTTGCCGGCGTCGCCGTCGGACGTGTGGATCAGCGATGGGCTGGCGCGATACTCGGAAGCTTTGTACGCGGAGCAGAACGCGGGCAAAGAGGCGGGGCTGAAAGCGGTGGACGAGTTTGCCGTGGGAGCGTTGATGTTCGAAGACGCCGCGCCTATTGCCCAGGCGGCACGGTTGGCGCCGTATTCGGCGGACTACCGGTCCGTGGTGATGAATAAGGGCGCGATGATCTTCCACATGGTGCGCGCGCAAATGGGCGATGTGGCGTTCAAGTCCCTGCTGCACGATTTTTACGCCAAGTATCAGGGCAAAAGCGCGCGCATTGAAGATTTTGCCGCGCTGGCTCAACAGCACGCGGAACAATCGGCGAAAAAAGGCGAAGCGCCGCCAGATTTGCGCGGATTTTTCACGCAATGGTTGAACTCCACAGGCATACCGGAATTTACCGTGGAGTACGTGGTATACCGCACGCCGAAGGGATTCCGAATTTCGGGCAAGATCAAACAGCCGCTGGACACTTTCCGCATGCCGGTGGAGCTGCGAATAGACACCGAAGGCAATCCGGAAACGAAAACCGTGGATGTAGTCGGGTCGGAGTCGGACTTCACCGAGGAAACGTTTGGCAGGCCCAAACCTGGCGGCATCCGTATAGATCCGAACAACCTGATCTTGAAGGCGAGCACCACGCTGCGTGGCCGAGCGGCGGTCGCACGCGGAGAAGAGTTGGCGGAGCAAGGGCGCTACTACGATGCGGTGACGCAATATCAGCGCGCGCTGGCAATTCAGCCGAACCGCCCGCTGGCGAATTTCAGGATGGGCGAGGCGTTTTTCTACCAGAAAAATTACCAGGCATCGGCGAATGCGTTTCGCGAGGCGTTGCAAACGGTGCCGGAACCTGCGGAGAAGTGGACAGAGGTATGGAGCCACATTTACCTCGGAAAGATTTTTGATTTACTGGTGCAGCGCGAGCGCGCGGTGAATGAGTACAGCAAAGCCAAGCAGACCAACGACAACACTGGCGGCGCGCAGCAGGTGGCCGAAGGATTTTTGAAGAAGGCTTATACAGAAGGAGCCACGACGGCCGCGGCTCCCGGAGCCGGCGGGACGGCGACACCGAATCCACCAGCGGCGATTCCGCCTCCTTCGGAGGGCAACCGGCCGGTGCTGAAGAAGCGGACGGATCCGACTTAATTTTTTGCTGGAACAAATTACGGCCTACGCCGGAGAAACTTTCGCGAGCTCTTTTTTCATTTCGTTCTGCAATCGCTTCCAGGCGCCTTCGAATACTCCACACGCTTCTTCATCAAATAAAACAAAATAAATCTTCTCGAGGGATGTTTCGGTTTTCAAATGCTGCGTAGCTTCTTGCAGCATAATGGTGGCGCATTCCCTCATCGGAAATCTGGCGATGCCGGTGCCCAGAGCGGGAAACGCGATGGTTTTCAGGTTGCGCTCCGCGGCGATGCGCAGCGCGTGAGCCGTGGAGCCCCTTAGACTTTGCGCAGTGGTGACGCCGCCGAGCTCCATGCTGGCGGCGTGAATGACGAAAGGCGCTTTCAGCTTGCCGCCACTCGTTATCGCCGCATAGCCAAGCGGAATGCTTCCGATGGCGTCGCATTCGCGCTGGATTTCATCGCCACCCTTACGGCGAATGGCGCCGGCGACTCCCGCGCCAAGGATCAAATCATTGTTGGCGGCGTTCACGATGGCGTCGGTTTCCATGTCCGTCAGGTCGCCCTTTTGAATAACGATTCTGTCTTTGAGTGCGTTCATCAATGTGCCATTCCTGGTTTTGTTCGCAGCTTAATCACGAGCTGTATCGGGCTTTTTGTTTTCTCGCTCGGCGTAATCGTAAACGCCGCGACCGGTTTTGCGGCCCAAACGGCCCTCTTGCACATACTGCTTGAGAAGTGCGTTAGGACGATACTTTTCCCCGAGGGTGTGGTGCAAATATTCGAGAATGCTGAGACGCACGTCGAGCCCGACAAGGTCCACCATTTCGAATGGGCCCATGGGGTGATTGAGGCCGAGCTTGAGAGCTTTGTCAATGTCTCGGGCGGAGGCGATGCCCGCTTCCAGCATGGCGAAAGCTTCGTTGCCGATCAGCGCGTTGACGCGCGTGGTGATGAAGCCGGGAGATTCCTGCACGAGCACGACTTCTTTGCCCATGCGCTGGCCCACGGCGGTGCACACTTCTACAGTTTCGTCGGAAGTGAGCGGAGTTCTTACCAGCTCGATTAATTTCATTTTGGGGACGGGATTGAAGAAGTGCATGCCAATGCAGCGTTCGCGCGCAACGGTGAGCTCACTCATGTCGCTGATGGAGAGCGACGATGTATTACTCGCAAAGATCGCGCCAGGCTTGGCAAATTTGTCGAAGATGGTGAAGAGCTCCATCTTCATTTCCATTTCTTCAGGGACGGCTTCGATGATGAGGTCGGCGTCGCGGATGGCGTCCTGAACAGTAGTTGCGGTGGAAATCAGCGGGATGGCGCGATCGCGAATGTCAGCTGCAACTTTTCCGCGGGCCACGCCTTCGTCGAAGGCTTGCGTAATCCAGCGGAGGGCTTCCGCAAGTCGAGGCGCGGAGATGTCTTCGAGGATAGTGAGGTAGCCGCCAAACGCCGCGGCGTAGGCGATACCTCTGCCCATGGTTCCCGCGCCGATGACCGCGATAGTTTTTACTTCTGGTTTCATGGTCCCGCGTCTAACGGTTACTTCACAATTTCCTTGTAAGCCTGTTCGTCGTAGCCAATTACCAGACGGTGCCCACGCATCACCAGCGGCCGGCGAATCAGGTTAGGATTTTCGGCCATCAAGGCGATGGCTTGCGCGCGGGTGGGCGGATGGTCTTTCATATTTTTTGCCTTATACAGCTCGTTGCGCGTGCTCAAAAAGCTCGTGTAGTCGCGCTCACCGATGATCTCGTCCAGTTCGGCTTTGGTGAGTTTTTGCCTGTCCAGGCTGCGCGATTCGATTTCGGCGCCCAGTTTTTCGAGATAGGCTTTGGCCTTCCGGCACGTGGTGCATGTCGGTTTTTGAAGCAACTTAATTTTTGCTCTAGGCATGAAGACTCCAAACTTGAAATGCGCCGGTGTTGCCAATTTTAGCGCAGCAGCGATTGATTATGTCTAATCAGTAGCGCGGGACTTGGGGGTCTACGTCAGTGGACCAGCGCTCGATGCCGCCGGACAAGGATTTGGCTTTTTCTATCCCCTGGAATCGCAGCCAGGCGGCGGCGTCCAAGCTGCGCATGCCGTGATGGCAATAGCAAATTACTTCGTCAACGCCGAGAAGGCCACCCACATTCGCGGCGAGAGAACCCAGCGGAACAAGCTTGGCGCCTTCAAT
>JBBRPU010000354.1:0-3992 GCA_038227545.1 Candidatus Acidiferrales bacterium | reverse complement strand
CCGTTGGTAACCCACGTTTCCCCGCTGGCCATCAAACTCTTGGACCACAGCGTCTGGCACGGCGAAGCATCTGCATCAAACGCATAAACAGTGTTGTGTTGCGTGGCGGCGATCACCACGTTGTGATTTACTCCTCCGATGGAGACGTTGGCGACCCACAGGGGTTGAGCGTACGCTGACGCGTCCATGGCGCAGGCAAACCGCTTGCCGAACGTTCCAGTTTTTACGTTGGTGGTGTTCAGCGCATATTCCTTGGCGTTCACGCCGGCGCGCGACAAATCGTTGTGATAGGTAAACATTCCCGCAAGGTCGGTAATGGCCACGCTTGCAGTTGCCGATACTGTGGAGTCAGCCACCGAGCGAGCGCCCACAGTGTGCGCGCCGGCCGATCCCGGCGGTGTGTAAACTCCCGCCGCGGTGATGGTTCCCACGGTGGAGTTGCCTCCCGGAATAGTGTCCACTTCCCAGGTCACCGTCGTGGTGGTGCTTCCAGTAACCGTTGCGGCAAAAGTTTGTTTCTGCCCAGTGGTGAGTCCGACCCGCTTGGGACTAATGCTGACTGACACGCCACCCGTAACCGCAGCGGTGATCGTGATCGAAGCGCTGGCGGATTTAGTGCCGTCGGCAACGGACGTAGCGGTTACGGTAACGGTTGCCGGCGTGGGCACGGTTGCAGGAGCCGTGTAGGTTATCGCCGTTCCGGAAGCACTCGTCGTAGTGGAAAGCGTTCCGCAAGTGGCTCCACTGCAGCCGGTGCCGCTCAGCTTCCAGGAAACGCCCTTGTTCTGCGAATCATTCTGAACCGTCGCGGTAAAAGTAGTGCTGTTTCCAGTCTTCACTGACACCGTGGTTGCATTCAAGTTGACGGCCACCGCACCAGTCGCGGTAGCGGTGACGGTAATTGTGGCGCTCGCGATCTTCGTGGTGTCGGCAACGGAAGTAGCCGTCACCGCAACTGTCGCCGGCGTGGGCACTGTGGCAGGCGCAGTGTAGGTTATCGCCGTTCCGGAAGCACTCGTCGTAGTGGAAAGTGTTCCGCACGTGGCTCCACTGCAGCCCGCGCCCGTCAGTGTCCAGGAAACGCCCTTATTCTGGGAATCATTCTGAACCGTCGCAGTAAGAGCAGTACTGTTTCCGGTCTTCACCGAAACCGCGGTGGTATTCAAGCTGACGGAGACGGCACTGGACGCCGCAGCAATCGTAACCTGCGCGGCAGCGGTCTTCGCAGTATCGGCCTGGGCGATCGCAGTGACCGTGACCGTAGCGGGCGTGGGTGCGGCCGCCGGGGCCGTATACAGCCCCGTGGCATCAATCGTGCCATGCGTCGAATCTCCTCCAGCCACTCCATCTACCTGCCAAGTGACCGTCGTATTGGACGATCCGGACACCACCGCCGTAAATTTTTGCGTTGCTGAGGGCTGCACAGATGCCGTGGTAGGACTAACGCTGATCGAGACGATCTGAGGCCTGGGATTAGGGGTTGAAGAATCCACATTCGCGCAGCCGGCAACCATTAACACCGCCGCCATAACAGCCACAAAATGATAGGTATACCGCAAATTCACAGGATTGCGCCAAGCCATAGTTAGAGTTCCTTTTATGAATGCTTAAAGAATTTCCTCACACACGGATTACAAACAAATACGGTTCTGCGGCTGGAAACACAGACCTGGTAGGTTCAACGGGGGACTAAGTACTAATTAACGCTGTACCAATTCTAAAGCGACCGGTGATAAAAGTAAATACCCGGAAGAACTGAGAAATCCCTATGGCCAGAGCTTGCGGACCAGCGTCCGGACCCGCTCGGTGAGCGATTCGTCCTTCTTAGGCGGCGGTTTTGGCGCGGCTGCAGTGCCGCCCGGCGCCGGAGTGATGCCTGGCGCGGCTGAAGTAGTGTTAGACGCTCGGCCCGGAATAGCTGGAACGGGTTCTTTGACGGCGACTAAGTCGCCTTCCACCCGGCCCTGAAAAATAAGTGTCGGCCTAACGCGCACGCGGCGAATCAACACGATCATTTTCGTATCTACTTCGGGTTGCACCGCGGCTTTCGCATTGAAAATCAGCGGTGGCACAAACACCTGATAAATCGGCTCCTCCTTGGGAGCCAGGGGCTTCTGGGCCTCCACCGTGGGAACCTTCGGCTTTACGTCCTCGACCACAACCTTACGGCGAACTTCTTCGGCGGTGGCCAGATGGCTGATTTCAGGTTGCTCTGGCGGTGCCTCAACCAGCTGCAATTCGCAGGAACAATGGCCGGCGGGGTTGGTGCGCAGGGAATCGATTTGCCCGCTGGAAAGAAAAACATCGCCGCCCTGCGGAACCAGAACACTTTGTCCGGTGAGTTGCTGCTCGAGGCGTAAAGCTCCCCGATTCGTGCGTATGCACATGGCGCCGGCCGCGTCGAAACCGATCACCGTATCCAGCGCGCCATCGCCGATGGCCACGGGTTGAGCCTGAATTTGCGGCGTGTACATGGTGAGCACTGGCTGACGCTCGATGTGTGCGTGAATCGTTCCGGTGTCGAGTGCGATGGTGAGGGCCGCGCCGGACTTCAGCACAGAAAGATGTGCTGGTCCGCAGATGGAAATCTGGCCGCCTTCCACCAGCTTGATGCGCGCTCTGCCAGATTTCACCCGCACGTCGCTGCCACTGCGCAGCATGGTGACCACCTGGCCATTCACGGTGTCCACGCTCATCGGGCCGGTTACGGCGATGGCTTCACCTTCAATGACGCCGACGGCATCGCCGGGAGGCGGATTATCTGCACGCTCAGCGGACTTGAGCGCGGTGACAGAAATAGCGATCGCCGTCATAAACAGAAACGCCAGGCGGCATCGCGAATTTCGTTTTTCAAACGGCAAAGACAATGCGGTACTCCCAAAGCACTTAGAGGTATCCAGCGCTGCGAGCGCAACACTCACGAAAGCTGGCGCATCGCTCTCGGCCTATACTATACGACGATGGCTAGCCCGGAAGCAGAAGCAGGTGCGCAGAACGGACCAAGTGGAGAGCCCTCTCCGGCAATATCTGCTGCGGGGACAGTTGAGCCGGTAAATCTTCATTACGACACGCGGCTCCCACAGCTGCCGTGGTCCCGACGCATTCAAATTCCCGTGATTGCCGCCGCTGTCTATAGCGTCATTTGCGCCCTGGGACCGACGCTTCGCTATGAGCTGGTCGGCTACCAGAACATTGACGGCGTCCACGCTTCCGGGCGGCGTTGCATTTTTGCGTTCTGGCACCGCGTCATTATTCCCGTGGTGTGGTGGGCCAGGAATCGCGGCGTAGTGGTGATGAACACTACCGCGTTCGACGGGCAGTGGACGCGCAAAGTAATCGAGTGGCTGGGCTTCGGCACCGCTCAAGGAAGTTCGACGCGCGGCGGTTTGCGCGGGTTGGCCGTGATGGCCAGACGCCTGGAAGAGGGAAAGGATTGCGGATTCACGATTGATGGTCCGCGCGGCCCGCGATATGTAGCCAAGCCCGGTCCGGTAATGTTGGCGCGCAAGAGCGGCTGCCCGATCGCGGTCTTCCACGTCGGCGTGAATCGTGGAAAAACCTTTACAAAAACCTGGGACCATTTTCTGCTACCCGCGCCTTTCGCGCGCGCGGTAATTGTCTGCGCGCCCCCAATTTACGTCCCGCCCGACGCCGACGCCCAGTTGATGGCAGCTAAACACGCGGAAATGCAGCGCGAACTGGAGCGCGTGCGGGATGTGGCGGAAGGCTGGTTTGGGTTTAGCGCAGCGGAACGTGCTACGTTCCGGGCCGAATTCCTTCGCTAAACTATTTTGTGGCGCGCTCGGCTAGTTTTACTTGCAGGTCTATTTTTTTGCCGCCGCGATAGAGGGTGACGGGTTCGGTGTCGCCGGGGCGCTTGCGGTTGAGGATTTTGTTTACGTCGAACTGATTGGTGACCGGTTGGCCGTCAATGGACGTGATGTCGTCGCCGCCGATGTTGATGCGGCGCATGCCGGCTTGCGCGACCTGAT
>JBBRPU010000353.1:0-4001 GCA_038227545.1 Candidatus Acidiferrales bacterium | reverse complement strand
GCCACCTACGGACTGGCCGCCAATCTCTTCACCCATCATCCGTTGCAGATTGTTGTGACCGGTGCGGCCGACGATAGGGTCGCCCAATCCCTGGAGTTGGCCGCTCATCGCAGCTTCCGTTTCGGAAAAGCCGTGCTTCGCGTCACGCCCGGAACAAATCTGTCGCATCTCGCCGGCGCGCTGAAAGAAACTCTTCCTCACTTGCCGGCTGACAAGGCGTTAGCCATCGTTTGTGCCGGGCACACCTGTTTGCCTCCCGCCGAAGACGCGGCGCAGCTCTCGGCCTTACTTGAGAAAGGCACGGCGGACATCGCTGCTACACCGTAAAAAAAGGCGCGACAAAATCGTCGCGCCCCACTAAACACAGCACTCTTACTTTATTACTTCTTCGGTCGCGATTCTGGAGGAACCAAATTATTCAAACGGTAATAAACCACCAGCTGCCCGTAATGTTCCCCGGAGTGCTCAATCAACCCGTACGCCAGGTCCGAGACGTGCATCTTCTGTTTGCTGTCCGGATCGGTAACCAAGTCGCTCATCCCCTTGTCGCCTTTCGCTTTGATCACCGCGGCGCCATCTTCCGCGGCCTTTTTCAAGTACGCCACCACGTCCGCCTTCGTCTTGTATTTCGCGCGCGCAGGATCTTCGCTGGCCGGTGTCTGTCCCTGCGCTGGAGCGGTGAAATAGTACATTGCCCCCGCCGCGTGCAGAATTTGCTCGGCAAAGCTGCGCACCGCTGGCGTCGCTTTGTAGTCGTACTTGTCTTCCGGAAAATCCTCGGCCATCGCGATCAGTTTGCGTGCGCTCTCATTCCACTGCCCCAATACAATTTGTGATTCGCCCGGATTGGCCTTCGCGTCCGCCGTGCCTTGCGGCACATTTCGCGCCGCTAACGGCAACGCCAGCAGCCCCGCAGCCAACACCAGAACCATCCTCACCATTTTCTTCGTCATCCTCTCTCCTCCATGCTTCGCTGAATCCCTGCGCTCTCGTGCCTGCAACGCTCGCATCAGCGCGACGCTCTCTTCGCTCCAGTTTCGGACTACACGAGCCCGCAGTTCGGCACACATCTTACTCCTGAAACAACCATGCGTCCCTTCAGACGCTGATTTTAAGCTGCATGTTACAATCGAATTTGAACTCTGAGGCGTAATTCCCCGTGAACTGGGCTTTTTTTCTGCTTCGTTTTGCCATAGGACTCACCATACTTCTGCTGTTTATTTTTTCTCAACGTTTCTGGCATCGCGCCATCTGGCGCTCCACCGCGAATATTCAGAATCAGTGGCTTCGTGTAGGCCTGCGTTTGTTGTGGCTCGCGGTCGTCGCGCTGGTGATCCTGGCCTTTGTGGATGGAGTCCGCATGGGCCACCGCCACATCATCCCGCGTGGTAACCTCGCTTCCGCACTCGTGGGATTGTGGTTCTTCAGCGCCCTCTTTGCTTTTCTTGCCGTGAAGGTGGTCCGCGGCATTGACTTTCTATGGTCCAGGATTCGCAAGAGTAGCGTGACGCAGCCCAGTGAGCCCACGCAATCTTCCAAAGTTAGACTTAGCCCCGAAACCCCCGCCAGCATCGAGCAGTTGCTCGACCCCAGCCGCCGCTATTTTTTTCGTGCCGTGACCGCAGCTGCTGGCGCCGCGCCTTTTCTCGGCGCGATGTATGGCTACGCTGCGGAGCGTCTCAACTATCAGGTTCGTCGCGTTGAAATCCCCATCTCAGATCTAAGTCCGAAACTCGACGGTTTGTCCATCGTCCAGCTCAGCGACATTCATCTGAGCGGCTACATGCCTCGCGGCCAGGTGCGTCGCGCCGTGGAAATGGCCAATGAACTGGACGCCGATCTTGCCGTCATCACTGGCGATTTCATCACCAGCGCCAGCGATCCTCTAGCCGATTGCATAGATGAAATTCGGCAACTCCATTCGCCGCTGGGTATCTGGGGTTGCAACGGAAATCACGAAATCTACGCCCGGGCTGAAAACCTTGCGGAATCTCTTTTCACGCAGGCCGGCATGAAATTGCTACGTAAGGAAAACGTCCAGCTGAATTTTAAAGGCGTGCCCTTCAATCTCATCGGCGTGGATTATCAGCGCGAACGTACCAATGAAGGTCACAAGCGGCAGACTCTGGAGGGCGCGGAAACCCTGGTGCGCGGCGACATGCTGAATATCTTGCTGTCGCACAATCCAAATTCTTTTCCGCGCGCCGCAGAGCTGGGCATCGAGCTATCCCTAGCCGGTCACACCCACGGCGGCCAGATCCAGGTTGAAATTCTGGATCATCGTCTGAGCCCCGCGCGTTTCATCACCGATTACATCGCGGGGCTGTATCAGCGCCCCTTATTCGCTCCCTCGCTCGATATTCCTAGTGCGCGCGTGGAAGGTTATTCCGAGGCCCCCAAAATTTTGCGGCCTGCGCAGACAGCGAATCGCCTGGCCTCCATTTACGTCAATCGCGGGCTTGGCACCGTGGGCGCGCCAGTGCGGCTGGGAGTTCCGCCGGAAATATCGTTAATCATTTTGCGCCGCGCATAATTGTTGGCGCAACGCCCCGCCATCGAAAAGAATTCAGCAGCAGCGGTTCGGTCTTGAGTAGCGGCGATCCAACTGCTCCACGTAAAACTGCTCGCGAGTGAGTAGCGCCGATCCCTCTGGCGTGGGTCGCCGAGCTTGTAGGTAACGCTCATACGCGCTGTCCCCACACCATTCTCGAACGCCCATCCAGACGTTACGCGCCGCACGAGCGAGCCACGCTCCGGCAGTAGCGAAAATCTCACTCACGCGATCTCCAGCCGCAAGGCTTCTAATGGTGTTTCGGTCTGCGTTCATGCTCAGCCTTCCACCGCGGGTGCGCCGCTGTCTGCGCTTGCTCTCACGTGCGTCACTCCCGAAAATCCGCGGGCCACTTGGTCGCCACGTACGGCGTCTCGTGCAACACCGACTTCGTTTTTCCGCTCAGAATGAGATACCACTGCATCAGTGCCTCCACAATCAAGACGATAATCATCGCCGCGAGCACCGCCGTTACCACCGCGTCCAACCGTTGATTAAAAATTACCCGCTGGGTGTCTGCGATCTTTGCCACTGGAATTTTCCCCGCCACGATTTGCGCGGCCAGCGTGTTGGCGTACGACAGGAACCCTAAGCGAGGATTCGAATCGAATATTTTCTGGTAGCTCGCAGACATCGTTACCGTTACCAGCCACGCCGTCGGTAGCAGCGTGAGCCAAACCCAGCGCGTTTTTCCCATCTTCAAAAGAATCGTCGTCGCCACCACCAGCGCCACCGCCGCCAAGAGCTGGTTGGCAATCCCAAATAACGGCCACAGCGAATTAATTCCGCCCAGCGGATCCACCACTCCCTGGTACAGAAAATATCCCCACGCTCCCACAATCATTGCGCTCGAAAGCAAAATCGCCGGCAACCATCCCGTGCGCCCAAACGGTTTCCAGAGTCGTCCGCCAAGCTCCTGCACCATGAAGCGGCCCACGCGCGTGCCCGCGTCCAGCACCGTAAGAATGAACAGCGCCTCGAACATGATCGCGAAGTGATACCAGATGCTCAGCAGCCGCGGTCCGCCAATGGTGCTCGAAAAAATCTGCGCCATGCCCACCGCCAGCGAAGGAGCCCCACCCGCTCGATTGAGCAACGTCTGCTCTCCGACCGCGTGCGCCAGGTCAATCATGGTTTGCGCCTGCAGCGGATAGCCCCAGCTGCTGATGGTCGCCGCGGCTGCGTCCGAAGTGGCTCCCACGATGGACGCGGGACTATTGATCGCGAAATATACTCCCGGCGTCATCGCGCAAGCCGCCACCATGGCCATTACTCCGACAAAAGACTCCAGCAGCATCGCGCCGTAACCGATGAATCGCGCGTGGCTTTCCCGAATAATCATTCTTGGCGTGGTGCCCGAAGAAATCAGCGAATGAAATCCGCTGATCGCGCCGCACGCAATGGTGATGAAGCAAAATGGGAAGATTTTCCCGGCGAATACCGGGCCGGT
>JBBRPU010000352.1:0-4004 GCA_038227545.1 Candidatus Acidiferrales bacterium | reverse complement strand
CGCGCTCGTTTCGGCCGAGCCTGAACAGGAAATCGCAGAAGAAGACTCCGCTGATATTCAGGAAAGCGCTTGAGATGCCAGAAGGGGACACCATCTTTCGCGCGGCCCGCACTTTGAATCTGGCGTTGGCGGGACAAAAAATCACATCGTTCGAATCCGTGCTGCCACATCTCTCGCGCGTGGATGTGGACGACGGCCTAGTGGGCCGCACGGTGGAAAAAGTGGAAGCGCGCGGCAAATGGCTGCTGATGTATTTTTCCGGGGAGCTGATTCTGCTCTCGCACATGCTCATGAGTGGAAGTTGGCACATTTATCGTCCTGGCGAAGAATGGAAGCGCAGCCGCTACAACATGCGTGTGGTGATCGGCACGGCCAAAATTCTGGCGGTGGCTTTCAACGTGCCCATCGCCGAATTTCATTCCGCCGAATCCCTCAAGCGGCGCGAGGGTTTCAATTCCGTCGGCCCCTCCACGCTGGCGCGGGAATTTGATGAAGCCGCTGTTGCAGCGCGGTTGCGCGCGCGGCCAGAACTGGAGATCGGTGTCAGCCTGCTCACGCAGTCTTTGCTTTCTGGAATCGGAAATGTTTTCAAGTCCGAAGTGTGTTTTTCGTGCGGAATAAATCCGTTCCGGCGCGTTTCCTCTCTTTCCAATGACGATTTGACGCACCTGGTCTCGCAGGCGCGCAAATTTATGCTCGCGAACGTTACCGAAGCCTCCGGCGATAAAATCGTGACTTACGTTCCGTTGCGAAGAACCACCGGCCGTGTGAATCCTTCCGAGCGCTTGTGGGTTTACCGGCGTACCGGGGAAGCTTGCCGCCGTTGCGGCGGCACAATCGTTTCACGCAAGCAGGGTTTCGATGCGCGCACTTCTTTCTGGTGCCCGCAATGCCAGCCCATGGAGATGAAGCGCGCCAGCGCTTGACCCATGCGCAGATTCGTCGAGGCCTGCGAGGCGGTAGCCGCCACCACCAAAAAAACCGTCAAAGTTGCCCGCGTCAGCGAATTGCTGCAGGCCCTTTCGCTGGAAGACGCCGCCAGGGCGGCCATTTTCCTGACCGGTCGTCCCTTCGCGCACCGGGATGAGCGGGTGCTTGGCGTCGGTGGCTCGCAACTCGTCAAAGCCGTGGCGCAAATCGCCAAAGCGGACGATGGGGATCTGAGCAAGAGTTATCGCGCGCACGGCGATCTGGGCGATATGGCTGAGCATTTGTTGTTGAAGCGCCCCAGTTCCGCGGACGTCTCGCTGAAAACCGTGGCCGAAACCTTCGAGCAACTGCCCTACGCGCGCACCTCTCCGCAGAAGATGGCACTCATCCAAAAATTATTCGCACCCATGAGTGCGGGCGAAGTGAAATACGCCATCAAAATCATGACCGGAGATTTGCGCATTGGGCTGAAAGAAAGTCTCGTCGAAGAGGCCGTTGCCAAAGCCTTCGACCGCCCGCTCGACGCTGTTCGCCGCGCCAATATGTTCACCGGGGACATTGGCGAAACGCTGCAGGCCGCGGCTGCCAACCGACTCGATGCCGTGCGTATGCGGATGTTCGTGCCGCTGGGTTTCATGCTGGCCACGCCGGTGGAAAACGCCGAAGAAATTTTGCCGGACGGCCACGGGTCGGTTTACGTGGAAGAAAAATATGATGGCATTCGCGCGCAAGTCCATAAAACTGCGCAAGGTATAAAAGTTTTCTCGCGTACGCTGGATGCCATCACCGAATTTCCCGAGCTCGACCCGTTCTTCGCGCGCTCCGGGGCGACCTGATTCTCGACGGAGAGATTCTCGCCTGGCACGGAACACGTCCGCTGCCCTTCACCGAATTGCAAAAGCGCCTGGGCAGAAAGCAGCTGGATCTTTATCTGCAGCATGAGATTCCGGTACGCTTTGCCGCGTTTGATTTGCTTTTTCAGGATGGAGAATTGCTGTTGGATGCAACGCTGGAGCAGCGGCGCGCGCGCCTGGAGAAAATTCTGCCGCTGGGAAGCGCACAGGCGGTTTACGCCGCTGCGGCGTTGCGCTGCGACTCCGTCGGAGAAATCCGGCGGGCCTTCGAAGCATCATTGGCGGCCGGGCATGAAGGGATCGTGGTAAAGCGCCCCGAGACTCTTTACACTCCGGGCCGCCGGGGGCGTTCGTGGTTCAAACTCAAAGAGCCTTTCGCGACACTCGACGTGGTAGTGACCGCTGTGGAATACGGTCACGGAAAGCGCCACGGACTGCTATCGGACTATACTTTTTCCGTTCGCGATGGCGGCCAACTTTTGACCATCGGCAAGGCTTATTCCGGTCTTACGGACGCGGAAATCAAGTCGGGCACCGAATATTTTCTGCAGCACACCGTTGAAGACCTGGGCGGACGTCGCGTGGTCGAGCCCACAGTGGTAATTGAAGTGGCCTTCAACAACATTCAAAAGTCGCAGCGCCATGAGAGCGGATACGCCCTGAGGTTTCCGCGCATCCTGCGCTTGCGCCCGGATAAGCCGGTCCGCGAGATTGATACTCTCGCTCGTGTCGCGGAGCTGTATTTCCGCCAAATCACGCTGCCCCGCGCCGCGGAATGACTCGGTCGTGCGCCCGACACACCCCACGAATTGAGTTTTGCATCCGGGCCCGATACCAGCCGTGGTACTTGCATATCGCCGAATTCCTGTATATAAATTATTTAGGCCGACCCGGTGCCACAGTCCCTGGCAGATGCTCGGATTTGCTCGAATTTGGGCAATTTTCGATGTGGTGTTAGTTCTTAAATCCGTTCGCGCTCGCGGACTTCGACTTTGGCGGTTGACTCGGAGGGTCGATTTTATGTCGGCTAGAATCCTCATTGCAGATGATCACGAAGTGGTGCGCCAAGGAATTCGCACCATTCTGTCGGCACGTCCTGAATGGGAAATTTGCGGCGAAGCCGTCAACGGCCAGGACGCCATTCGGCTCGCGGGCGAATTGCACCCCGACGCCATCATTATGGACATTACAATGCCGGTAATGAGCGGACTGGAAGCCACGCGCCAACTGTCCAAGGATAAAACTAGCGCACCGGTTCTGATCTTCACCATGCACGAATCGAGAAGTTTGGCCGACTCGGTGAGAGAAACCGGCGCTCGCGGATTTGTATTTAAATCGCGCGCGGCCCGCGATCTGATTCACGCGCTGGAGATTCTTCTGGGCGGGGGCTCCTACTACGGGCCCGATGGTGATAAAGCTTCGAAGTCCGGCGAGACTCCCAACAGTGGCATCAGTTTCTTGCGTGCACTCGATCTCGTGCGCAGTCTCGTTTTTGGTTGAAGCTTCGACAGGCCGGCCCGGTCATAACCTATTTGTTTTTGCTCGACAGCCGCTTATCCAGCAATTCCAGCGGCGCTGACAGAGACTGCCGCTTCTTCCAGAAGTCTTCCCACAAATTTCCCACTGTTTTTATTCGCTTGTCTCGATTGTTGAAGGTCCGGCGATCCGCCGTAAAATCTTTCTTCAACTCTTCGGGAGTCACCGGCGTTGAAACGGGCGCACCTGGATAGGCTCGAGCCGAGTAGACGGTGGCCAGCGGTTTTCCGCGCGCATTTTGCAGCGCGTCCATCAACACTTTTCCCTGCGGCCGTTTTCGCACGATTCGTTCAAAGGTGATCAATCCCGGTAGTTCTTCCGCGGCCATGCGCCCCACCAACTCGGCAAAGACGCGCGTTTGTTCGTAGCTATATTGCGGAAGCAGCGGAACGAAAATGTGAAAGCCCGAGGCGCCGGAGGTTTTCAGAAACGAAGTGAGCCGTATGGAGCTGAGGATCTGGTGTATCGTCCGCGCGATCCGCAAAACCGTGGCGAACGGTGTTCCTGGTGTCGGGTCCAGATCAAAGAAAACATAATCGGGAGAATCCTGCGACTCCGCACGGCTTGACCATGGGTTGTGATCAATGCAGCCGAGGTTGGTGAGGTACAGCAGCGCCGCCAGATTGTTGGCCATTACATACGGCATGGCTCCGCCGCGCTCTTCCGAAAAGACCGTGGCGCGCG
>JBBRPU010000351.1:0-4021 GCA_038227545.1 Candidatus Acidiferrales bacterium | reverse complement strand
CGCCGGGCCTTACAATACGCTGTTCTTCACTGCCGGCATCCAGAGTGAAGCGCATGGATTATTCGGAACACTGACGGCCGTGGCTGCGGAGCAGGATGGAGACGAACTGTAATCGGCAATTCCGGCGATCACATTTCTGGCAAGAAAAAGCGGCAGAGCGATTTAGCTCTGCCGCTTTTCATTTTGAGGCTACCCACAATTCTGAGGGGGCGCCTATTCATCAGACGCCTCGGGAAAAACGGTGTGCTGCGGTTCCGGCATCGGGATGTCGCCTTTGCGGTCGCGCCACAGAATTGAATTCAAAACCTTGTTGTTGGCTTCGTCGGCGTGTTTCCAGTTCATGGCCGCGGATTCTTTGGCGCCCGGCGCGGCGGGCCCATTAATCTTGTAGATCAATGCATTGTGCAGATTGATGTAGTCCGCCTGAAACGGCGGCTGTTTGCCCGGGCCGGCGAACAGCCCGGACATCACCGGCGCGTACGCGTCATTGTGATTCATGGGCGGCAAACCGAGGAGCGCTTCCATGGTGCGCAGCACGCTGACGGTGGTGAAGAAACCATGCTCCAAATAAGGATGCTCGGGCGAGCCTTGCGCGTACTTGCTGATCACCAGCGCGATGCTGCGATGCGCGTCCACGTGGTCGGCGCCATCTTGCGCGTCGTCTTCCACGATAAAAATCGCGGTGTCATTCCAGTAGGCGCTGTGCGAGACGGCGTCAACCACCCGGCCGACAGCCAAATCATTGTCGGCAACGGAAGCGGAGGGCGTGGGATATCCGGGACGCGTGCCACCGGTATGGTCGTTGGGAATGCGCAGCAAAACGTAATTCGGTAACTCCTGCGCCTTGTTCTTCTCCTGGCGTGCGCGTTCAAAACCTTTGAACTCGCGCAGGAATTCATCCGCGCGCAACTGGTCGGGATACTCCGTTTTGAAATCCGCGAAGTGCGGGTCGAAGTGGCCACGCAGTTCGATTTTCGTGGCCACGTTGCGCCGCAGCACTGGAACCGACCAGGGATAAGGGCTGGGCGTACCTTTTGTCTCGCCAGGCCACAGCGGCAGCAATTCACCTTTTTTCACCACCGTCCTCGCGCACGCGGCTCCGGTGGGAGAAGGCGTGCCCAATTTGGGCGATGCTTGCGGAACCGGCTTGTCCTCGCACCATTCGCTGGCCACAAATTCGCCGTAGTGCCGATAACTCAATTTGTGGCGCGCCACGTTGCCCCATAAATACCCGGTGCCCGGCTCGTTGACGTCCGGCTCATCGTGTTCCAGCGGCGACTCGTCCGCCACCAGTCCTTCAAAGTCGTAGGTGCGTTCGCGGCTGCGATAAGCGATCTGCCAGGTTTTTTCGTTGTAGTCGCCGGCGATTGCCGCCGTGGACCACATATGCCCGTCGCCGGAAACTTCTCCGGAGTCGTAAAAATTATCCAGCACGCCAAATTGCATCGCCAGCTTGTGCTGGTTGGGGGTGATGTCCGCGCCATACAGGGTGAGCGCGGGATCCCCGTTGCCGACTTTGATGTCGCCGAAAATCTGATCATAGGTGCGGTTCTCTTTAATGATGTAAATCACGTGATGAATGGGATTCGCTCCCGCTGCGAACGGCAGCGCCGTGGGATCGGCGACCAGTTGCATCTGTTGTTGCGCGGCGCGCGTGAAGTCCGGGAGATTTTTCTCCACTTCCTCAAGCTTCAGCCGCGCAATGGATCCGCGAAGCAGTGTCGGGATATAGGGATAATCTTTTTTGTGTTTGCTGAGTTCTTCCTTGGACTTTTCGTCGCCGTTCGGGCCGGTGCCCAGGCCTTTGCCGGTGGCAATCAGCAGGTCATTTCCCGCCACCGCCACAGCCAGCGTGTACCACTCCGTAGGAATGAAGCCCAGTGCGGCGATGGGCGCGCCGCGATCCGCGCGTTTCACCGAAATCTCGGCAGTGTCAAATACCGCTACGGAGTTCGCCGCGGCGTTGGCCGCGAAAAGCCTTTCTCCGTCTTTGCTTTGCGCCAGTGACACGGTTTCATTGCCGGAAAATTCCTGCCTGGGCAGGTGGGTGGAGAAAAAGGCTCGCACTATTCCGGTTCGCGCGTTGATGGCCGCGACGGAATCAGCGTTGCTCAGCGCGACGTACAATGTTTGTTCATCGGGAGAAAGCAACATTGCCGTGGGATGCGAGCCCGCAGCGATGTGCGACTTCGGCGCCAGCAATGGAATGCGGCGGACGATTATTTTTCGCGTGAGGTTGAGCTCTACTACCTCCGAAGCGTTCCACAAGCTGCACCATGCGTGCTGGCCGTCTTTTGTGGCCACCACCGTGTAGGGAAAAGAGGAAGGCATGGAGCGGCGCGTGCCCAGCGCGAAGTGCGCCAGCTCATTCCCGGACTCCGCATCCAGAAGAACAACATTGTCGGAAAGATTGTTGGCGACGAGCAGCTGATCGTGATGTGTTCCGGCATCGGAAATAACCGCAAGGCCGGCGGGGTAGGGAATCGCGCGGCCGACGGGAAGTTCGCCCAATCCACGAGCCACATGCACGCCGCTGGGAACGGGCTGCAGCGGTATTTTGATGAAGCGATCGGCAATCACCTTGCCCTGATCAAAGCGATACACAGCGATACCGTTTCCGGAACTTCCGGAACGCTCGCCAGTGGGATCACTGAGAGATCCCATCGAAGCATAAAGGTGCGTGCCGTCGGAGCTGAACGCCAGGCCGATGAAATAACTCTGGTGCGCGTCTTCGCCCAAGCGGTCTTCGGGATAATCGCTGACCTGATTGGTTTGCAAATCCACGACGGCGATGGACTGCTTCATCCCAGACGCAATGGAGCCATAGCCATTGTTGAGCAGCGCGGCGTAGCGGCCATCGGGGCTCAGAGCGATGGTTTCGGGGAAGCCATTGGTGCGTTGCGGAGCGCCGGGAGCGGGCTTGAGAATGGTTTTACTGGTGGGGAGGCGGGTGGGTTTCTGATCTTGAGCAGCCGCGCTTAGTCCGGCGACGAACAAGACTAGTAGCAGAAATAGTTTGGCACGTACGGGCACAGCGGCCTCCGCGAGTCGATTTTTGCGCCGACTCGATGTGAATCATTGCGGAATCCATTGAATCGCGGAATCCCCGTCAGTACAAGTTACAAACGCGAAACAATCAGAAGCAGAACGCCAAGTGGATTCGCAACCGGTTTAAGCCGCTGCGGGGACGATTTCAAGCTACCTGTTGATTCTTGTTCCCGGCCCGCCGGCAGTGGCCGCGCCGTTCAGCGCCGCCTCAATGTTGTACGCGGTGTTGACCATGCCGAAGTGCGAGAAGGCCTGCGGGAAATTGCCCAAGAGGCGCCGAGCCGCCGGGTCGTACTCTTCGGAGAGCAGACCGAGGTCATTGCGGACTGCCAAGACGCGGTCAAACATCGCGCGTGCTTCGTCAAGACGGCCCTGGAAGGCGTAATTGTCCGCCAGCCAGAAGGTGCACGGAAGAAAAGCGGCTTCGCCGTCCGGCAAGCCATCTACTGTAGGGTCGAGCGTATACCGGTTCACAAAGCCATCCTTCGATAGAAGATTTCTTTCGATGGCTGCGACCGTGCCGCGCAGGCGCGGGTCGTTGGGGGGGAGAAAACCGACGATCGCCATCATCAGCAAGCTGGCATCGAGATGTTTTGAACCGTAGAACTGCACGAAGGAATTCAGCTCGCTATCAAAGCCCTTGGTGCAAACGTCCTGGTGAATTTGATCGCGGAGACTTTGCCATTTATCCACCGGCACATTGCCAAGCCATCCTTGTTCGACGGATTTTACGGCGCGATCCATGGCCACCCAGGCCATCATTTTGGAATGCGTGAAGTTGCGCCGTGGCCCGCGCACCTCCCAGATACCCTCGTCGGGCTCCTGCCAAGCACCTTCGAGATGTTCGATCAGCGCTACGCCGATGCCGGGACCCATGTCTTTGTCGCGTTGCAGACCAGCCTGGCGGCACAAATAAAGCATGTCAACAATTTCGCCGTATACGTCGAGTTGTACCTGGTTATAGGCGGCATTG
>JBBRPU010000350.1:0-4047 GCA_038227545.1 Candidatus Acidiferrales bacterium | reverse complement strand
CGCCGGTATGAGCACCGCCGATGAAGCCGACGTCACCCGCTTCGATCAGTTTTTCCACGAAGGCAAAGGCTTCACCAAAAATCAGGACGTGCTCCTCACCCAGATCAAGCGCACCGCCATTGACACCGAGCCTTCCGTCGCGCCGCCGTCTCCCGCCGTGAACAACGGCCCCACGATCAACGGTCACTCCGCCACGAGCGACGCCCCGCAAATCACCGCCGGCCTGAATCAGATTAAAGGGCAAAGCACCAAGGCCCTCGACGACGCTCTCTACAGCGCCGCCCAGCTCCTGAAAGATCGCGGCCGCGAACGCCGCAAAATTATTTTCCTCATCTCCGACGGCGCCAACGGCATCCGCACCAACACGCACTCCTACAAGGAAACCGTGAAGGAGTTGCTCCGTTACGGCGTCTCCGTGTACAGCGTGGCCGTCAGCAGCGCCTATTTCGAGCGCCGCTTCAGCCGCCTGGTGGATTACGCCCACGACACCGGTGGCGACGTCTACTTCGCCGCCAAGCGCGCCACCATGGAAGAGCTCTACTCCCGCGTCACCGAGCAGGCCCGCAATCAATACACGCTCGCCTATTCTCCGCAGGGCGCCAACCCCGCCTCCGATTACCACGCCATCGAAATCCGCATCAGACGCGAAGGCCTCACCATAGATGCGCGCCAGGGCTACTACACCAGCGCCGCACCGCGCTGACTCATCGCGCCGCCCTAAAATATTTTGCGAAATTTAATTTTGCCGCTAGTGCGCGAGAACTATTTGTGAGACAACTGTAGCGGCACGGCGGGAATTTTCGCCGGCCCTAGAAAAATGCGGAGGCACGACATGAAGAAAAAGCCAGCAAAGAAAAGCTCCACCAAAAAAGGCAAGTAGCACCTCAATCAGTTTGAAAAAGCAAAGGGCGCGCGAACCTCGCAGCGCCCTTTCTTTTTTGTTCACCAACATTCGCCGGGAATCCTACAAACACGGAGGGTGCTCCATCCTCAGGATTTTGGAGGGTGGGGTTCGTAACGTGGGAACATCTAGATCGATCCACGAAGCGCAATTCCGATTTACGACCTTTACCATGCGTGTAATCGTCCATCCTACGAACTCAACCCCTCTTGCGCCGGACAAATCGGCTTATAAGCGCAGTTCCTGCACAAATACCCCGGCCGTGCCGGAAACGCCCCCGCCCGAATATCCGCAGCCGTCTCCTGAATCATCTTCTGCGCCTCATCCAGCTGCTTCGCATCCCGGGTAGTCGCCTGAATCTGATTATTCTGCAAATAATGAAACACCAGCCGCGCCGGATTCCATTCGAATATCTCCCGCGCCGCAATCGCGTAAATACTCAACTGCAGATCCCGCCGCGCGTCCACATCCTTCTTCGGCTTCCCGGTTTTGTAATCCACGATCTCCACATCATTGCGCCCCAGCGAGTTCACTTGGTCAATCCGCCCGGCAATAATCACGTTATTCGCCATCGGCAATTCGAACGCTTTCTCCTGCTCCAGAATTTCCGGCAAACTTTCCGTCATCGCCGCGTGAAACACCTTCAGCTGCTCGATACCGTCCTTTTTGTACTCTTCTTCCTGGTAGTCGTCCTCAAATCCCGCCGACTTCCACTCCGTCTCAAAAATCCGCTGCACTTCTTCGAATGGCAATTTGTTCCCGGTGCGCAGTTCCGCCAGCGTCCTGCGAATGGTGTCGTGTACCACGCGCCCGAACGTCATCGTCCCGCGCGGCCCCTCCTTCAAGGACCATAGCCGCCCAAATAAATATTGCTGCGGGCAGCGCCGGTAATTGTCCAGCGCCGAAGGACTCAGCCTCAGCGGCTCCGGTGACGGCGGGTGAAACTCCTCCGCCCAATCCGCGATGCGCGAAAAAATCCGCGGCGGATCAATCGGAGCAGGGAACAGAGAATCCGCAAGCACGGTTTTCGCCGCATCGCTGCTCGCCGCACGGGCAGCCAGCTTCGGCGCCAGTTGCACCACGTTGCGCCGCTTCACGTCCGCGTCCATCACCATGTCTTCCACAAAGGTCGGCACTTTGCCCTTTTTGTCCGTCAGTGTGGTAATCGTCAGTCGTTCCCGCGCGCGCGTCAGCGCCACATAAAACAGCCGCCGCTCTTCCTGAATGTGAAATTGTTCCGCCGGCGCGCCTTCCTTCATTAAATCGGCGGGGAATTCGAACACCCGCGTCCGCTCAGACGCCGGGAATGCCTTGTTATTCAGCCGCAGCAAAAATACGTGCGGAAATTCCAGCCCCTTGGCTCCATGTACCGTCATCAACTGCACCGCGTCGCCCGGCGCCTCGTCATCCAGGCTCACGATCCCGCCCGCCTGGTCGAAATAATCCAGGTACTCCAGAAATTCCGGCAGCTTGCTCGTATCGCTTTTGGGTTCCCACTCCACAATAAATTCCGCCAGCCGCGTCACGTATTTGCGGTCCTGCGCTCCCACCCGCTCGCGAACTTCCAGCCACTCCAGCACTTCCGCCAATATGGAGCGCGCGCTGCGCCGCTTCATGGTCTTGCGCTGCCCCAGAAGAAATTTCAGCAGCACTTGCAGCGATGCTTGCGAAGAATCAAACGCCAGCTCCGTCTGCGGCGCTTGCAGCACATCAATCAGCGTGGACCCGCGCTGCTTCGCCGCCCGCTCCGTCAGCCGCACCAGGTCGCGCGCCTCCAGGTTCCATGCCGGGGCCGCCAGCACCCGCGCGCACGCCACATCGTCATAGGGAGTCGCGATCAGCCGCAAATACGCCAGCACGTCGCGCACCAGCGGATGCGCCAGTATCGAAAGCCTGCTGATCACGAACGGAATCCTCGTCCGCGTCAACTCCTCCACAAGTTCATCGCGGTGCGCATGTTGCCGGTACAGCACCGCAAAATCTTTCCAGCGGTGCCCCGCGCGGTGCAGCCGCTGCAGCTCGCCGGTTACCCAGCGCGATTCTTCATCGCCGGTAGCCAGTTCCGCGATGCGAATTTTTTCGCCTTCCGGCTGCGCGGTCGTCAGCATCTTCGGAGGGAAGCGGTCGCTGCGCGCGTTTTGTCCGATAACGTGCGTGGCCACCCGCAAAATGTTTGGCGTAGACCGGTAATTTTCCGTCAGCGTCACGCGAAAGGGCCCGGGATCGTCTCCCTCTTTCAATCCCGCGAAGCGTTTCTCGAAAATCGAAAAGCTCGCGAACGAAGCTCCCCGAAAGCGATAAATAGCCTGATCGTTATCGCCCACCACGAAAATATTTCGTGCTTCGCCGCACAACAGGTTCAACAATTCGATTTGCGCGATGTTCGTATCCTGGAATTCGTCCACCAGGATGTAGCGGTACCGCTGCTGCAGTTTTTCTCGCAGCGCCGCGTCCTGTCGCAGCAATTCCACCGCCCCGGTAATCAGCGACCCAAACGTAACGCGCTTTTTTTCGCGCAGCAATTCTTCGCTCGCGCCGTAAGCCCGCGCAATTTCCTGTTGCAGCGCCACCTGGTCGGCGCGTTCTCGAAAAGTATCCCCGTCCAGTTCAGCGCGCTCCGCCTGCAGCTTGGCCGCCAGCCCGTCCGCATACGCCTGGTAGTCCTGGCAGGAAACCAGTTCATCCTGGCAGCGGCTGAAAAACTCCACGAAATCATTCAAAAATTGCCCCGGGTCCGCCAGCCTCCGGTACTTATCCAGTTGCAATCGCGCCAGATTTCGCCGCAGCAGAATCCAGTGATCGCAATTGTCGAGGATCACCCGCTCCGGATCGATTTCCACCAGCAGCGCTTCGCAGAAAGCATGGAACGTGGACAGCGTCACATCTTTGCCACGCTCCCCCACGGCCTTCACCACCCGCGCCTTCATCTCTCCCGCGGCCTTCTTGGTAAACGTCAACCCGAGAATGTTCTCGCCCGATAAACTCCCATCCGCTTCCAGCAAATGCCGGATGCGCTCCGTAATAACCCGCGTCTTCCCCGTCCCCGCCCCCGCAATCACCAGCAAAGGCCCGGCAATGTGCGTAATCGCGCGCCTCTGCGCGTCATTCACCTTCAACTCCGCCCGCCCCGCGCCGGCAGCGGTGAT
>JBBRPU010000349.1:0-4067 GCA_038227545.1 Candidatus Acidiferrales bacterium | reverse complement strand
GTCCACGTATCGATTTTTCGTTCGTTGACGTAATCCCCGCCCAACTCGTATAATCAGTGTTTGTCTTTAGAAGGGCGGAGGCTTATGTACGCTGTAATCAAGACCGGGGGCAAGCAGTATCGTGTCGCGCCGGGCGATACCATTCGAATTGAGCGTGTTAGCGGTGACGTCGGCGAAGCCGTCACCTTTGGATCCGTTCTCGCCGTGCACACGGAAGACAAGAAAGTTCTCTCTGGTTCCCACGCTTCCAAAGCCAAAGTCACCGGCAAGATCGTGCAGCAGGGCCGCTCCAAGAAAGTCACCGTCTTGAAGTTTAAGAAGACCAATCAGTACAAAATTTCTCGCGGTCATCGCCAGAATTACACCGCGGTGCAGGTCAGCGAAATCACGCTGTAATCTCGGCGAAAATTATTTCGAGTCGGTCTTAACGCCAACTCCAAAAGGATTCCATCATGGCACATAAGAAAGGCGGCGGCTCCTCTACCAACGGCCGCGATTCACACGGGCAGCGGCTGGGAGTGAAGCGCTTTGGCGGCGAGTTCGTCAACGCCGGCACCATTCTGATTCGCCAGCGCGGCACCAAGCACCAGGCCGGCGTCAACGTTGGCCAAGGGAAGGACGACACCCTCTTCGCGCTGGTTACCGGCATCGTCAACTTCGAAGACAAAGGCCGTCACGGGCGTTTTATCAACGTGCAGCCCGCCGCATCCAAGTCCCTCGCGAGCTGAAAGTTTCGTTATGAATTCAGGCGGACTTCGGTCTGCGAACTTCTTGCGGTCCCGGTTAGCCGGGACCGTTTTATTTTTACCTCGCATGCAATTTTAAAAGCTCCAAAGGATCTGACGTGTTCGCTGACGAAGCAAAAATATTCGTGAAGGGTGGCCCCGGCGGCAACGGCTGCGTGGCCTTTCGGCGCGAAAAATATGTTCCGCGCGGCGGCCCTTCCGGCGGCGACGGCGGACACGGCGCGAGCATTTATCTGGAAGCCAACATCAACGACAACACGCTGCTGCGCTACCGCTACAATCGCGAATTCAAAGCCGATCGCGGCCGCCACGGCGAAGGTTCCAACTGCAGCGGAGTTTCCGGCGACGACATGATTCTGCTCGTTCCCGTCGGCACCGTCGTTTTCGATGCACAAACCAACGAAACCATCGCCGACTTGGCCACGCCCGGCCAGCGCGTGCTGGTCGCGCACGGTGGTCGCGGCGGCCGCGGCAATCAACATTTCGCCAAGCCCTGGCATCAGGCACCCCGCGAACACGAAGAAGGCCTCCCCGGTGAAGAGCGTCATCTGCGCCTGGAGCTAAAACTCCTCGCGGACGTCGGCCTCGTCGGATTCCCCAATGCAGGAAAATCCACGTTGATCTCCGTGATTTCCGCCGCGCGCCCCAAAATTGCAAACTACCCGTTCACCACTCTCGAGCCCAACCTGGGCGTCGTCAACGCCGATGGCGGGACCGGCACTCACGGCACGGAGCTCGGCCGCACGTTCGTTGTCGCCGATCTTCCCGGCCTGATCGAAGGCGCGCACGAAGGCCACGGCCTGGGCATGCGCTTCCTGCGCCACGTGGAGCGCACGCGCCTGCTCGTACACTTGATTGACACCAGTGATTCGAACGTGGACGATCCCGTCCATTCCTACGAAGTAATTGCCGGCGAGCTCCGCGCCTTCAGCGAAAAACTAACAGAAAAGCCTTTGATCGTCGTGGCCACCAAGCTCGATGCCACCACGGACACCGCGCGCCTCGATGCGCTCCGCGATTTTTGCCAGCAGCATCGTCTCGAATTCCATTCCATCTCCGCAGTTGCCGGCGAAGGCGTGAAGGATCTGGTCCGCTCTATCGCCGACGCCCTGGACAAAATCCCTCGCGCCACGCCCGATCACGAATCACACGAGCACGTGTCGCCGCCCGCGCACGAGCCTGCTCCCGCTGCTCCGCATGTTGCCGCCGAAGCCGCCGCCGGTGGTCAGCTCCTGAGCACCGAAGAAGAATCATGAGAGAATTGTGCTTGCAGGACTGCCGTGCGATACCGCCGGCCATTTTAATTTCGGAGCAGCATTGACCACCGCGCAAGCCCACCGCACCGCTGCCAAGCACCATCCACGCCGCATCGGCATTTTTGGCGGATCCTTTGACCCCATTCACAATGGGCATCTGGCCATGGCTCGCGCCGCCGACCGGCGCTTCAATTTCGACGAAATTCACTTCATCGCCGCCAGCCGGCCGCCGCATAAGCTCAAGCAGCACCTCGCGCCCTTTCCGCACCGCTTCGCCATGGTCTCGCTAGCCTGCACCGAACATCCGCACTTCGTTCCTTCGCTCGCGGAAGCCGGCGAAGATTTCAGCGGCAGCCAGTTGCACTACTCCGTAGACACCGTCCGCTATTTCCGCCACGCCTACAACGGCCACGGCGACCGCGTTTTTTTTATCATCGGCGCTGACGCTTTCCTCGATATTCCCATGTGGAAGGAATACGAAACGCTCCTCGGCTTGTGCGATTTCATCGTCGCCAATCGCCCAGGGATTCGCCCGGAAGCCCTGCGCCTGGTGATTCCCCCCGACGCCATCGCGCGCCCCGACCTGAAAAAAGAAACTGAAGCCGCACATCCATCTCAGGTTGTCGCGCATCTTCATCGCAGTACCGTATATCTGCTGGAAAACGTTAGCAGCGATATTTCCGCCACCGATATTCGCCGCCGCGCGCACCGCGGCCAATCTATTCACGGGCTGGTCTCCGCCCGAGTCGAGGAATACATTTTGAAACAGGGTCTATACCAGTGAGCTTGAAATTGGAATCGTTTCCCAAAGTTGTGCAGTTGGCCGTCCATGCTGCTCAGGAAAAAAAAGCGGGTGCCATCACCGTTCTGGATCTCAGCGGACTTGGCGCTTTCACGGAATATTTCGTCATCTGCACCGGCTACAGTTCGCCGCAGGTGCAGGCCATCTGCTCGGAAGTGGAAGAGGAGCTCTACAAGCACGCCAAGCGTTCGCCGGAGCATCGCGAAGGCCAGCGCTCCGCGGAATGGGCGTTGCTCGACTTCGGTGGTTTTGTCGTCCACGTTTTTGGTGAACAGGCCCGGCGCTACTACGATCTTGAACGCCTGTGGCGTTCCGCGCCCAAGCTGGAAATTCCCGACGCTCCCGAAAGCATGGCCCACGACAGCGCCATCCGTCGCCAGCCCGACGATTCCCGTCATTTCCCGGGTGAAGCAGTTTCCTGATGACCGCGGAGCGATTGCCGTGGATCGCCGCTGATCCCGCCTCGCGCCGCCTTTTCGAACTCGCGCAAAAAGTTGCCCCCGCGCCCACCACGCTTTTAATTTCCGGAGAAAGTGGCACCGGCAAAGATTATCTCGCGCGCCTGGTTCACGAACTCGGCCCGCGTCGCGATGCTCCCTTCCTCAAAATTGATTGCGCCAGCCTTCCTCCGCAACTGGTGGAAAGCGAGCTTTTCGGTCACGAGCGCGGCGCCTTTACTGGCGCGGTAGACCGCAAGCTCGGCCGCTTCGAGCTTGGCGCCGCCGGCACCATCGTCCTCGACGAAATCGCCGCCTTGCTTCCCGGGGCCCAGGGCAAGCTGCTGCGCGTGCTGCAGGAACGCACTTTCGAACGCCTCGGCGGCACGGAAACCATTCACATTGATGCGCGCCTCATTGCCCTCACCAACGTGGATCTGCCGGCCGCCGTCAAAAATGGAAATTTTCGCGAAGACTTGTATTTCCGCCTGAACGTCCTCGCTCTCGCGGTTCCGCCCTTACGCGAGCGCCGCGAAGATATTTTGCCGCTGGCGGAACAGTTGCTCGGCGTCATCCGCAATATCCACGCGCACCCGCATCTTCAACTGAGCGAGCCAACTCGCCGTATGCTCGCCGCCTATCCGTGGCCCGGAAACGTGCGCGAACTTCGCAACGTACTCGAACGCGCCGTAGTTTTTTCTGATCGCCAGACCAACACTTCCGCCGCCGATGCTCAGCCGGCATTCCTCGAGCCCGCCAATTTCCCGGAAAACTTGCGCATTCTCGCGCCCGGCAACATCGCCAACCTGCGCTCCCTCGAAGATAT
>JBBRPU010000348.1:0-4081 GCA_038227545.1 Candidatus Acidiferrales bacterium | reverse complement strand
TTTTGCCATCGCCGCGCCTTACCCCAACGCCGACAAAGTGGATCAGGACGTGTATGCCTGAGGTCATCCCGGAAATCGCGCAACGAGAACTGACGTTTGCGCAGGCAGTACGCGAGGCGCTGGCGGAAGAGATGCGCCGCGATCCTACCGTATGCATCATCGGCGAAGACGTGGCCGAAGCCGGCACGCCCTTCAAAGTATTGTCTGGACTGGTGGAGGAATTCGGCAAAGAGCGCGTAATTGACACCCCGATTTCCGAAGCTGGATTTACCGGCGTAGGCGTGGGCGCGGCGATGACCGGTATGCGCCCAGTCGTAGACATCATGTTCGGAGATTTTTTAACCTTGACGATGGATCAGATGGTGAACCAGGCCGCCAAGGTTCACTACATGTCCGGCGGAAAATGGAAAGTGCCCATGGTTTTGCGCACTACTCTGGGCGCCACGCGGCGTTCCGCGGCGCAACACTCCCAATCGCTGCATGCCTGGTTCAGCCATGTGCCCGGGCTCAAAGTCGTGATGCCTTCCACGCCTTACGACGCCAAGGGATTGTTGAAGACCGCCATCCGCGACGACAATCCGGTGATATTTTTTGAAGACAAGATGATGTACAAGATGAAGGGCCCGGTGCCTGAGGGAGACTACGCCATCCCGTTTGGCCTAGCGGATATCAAGCGTGAAGGCGAAGACATCACCATCGTCGGCACCAGCAGCATGGTGCAGGTAGCCCTGGGCGCGGCCACCTTGCTCGAAGAAATCGGCATCAGTGCGGAAGTCATCGATCCCCGCACCCTTTGGCCGCTGGATGAAGCCACGCTAATTGCTTCGGCGAAAAAAACTTCGCGCGCCATCGTGGTGGACGAGGGCTATGGCCGTTACGGTGTGACTGCGGAAATTGCTTCGGTCATTTCCGAAGGCGCATTCTTCAACATGGAAGCCCCGGTGAAGCGCATGGGCGCGATGCACGTTCCCATACCATTTTCTCCCCCGCTGGAAGATGTTACCGTTCCCACCGAGCAAACGGTTTTCGAGGCCGCGCGCAAGCTTTGCGGCAAAGCGTAATAATCATTAGCACAGGAGGCCGATCGTGGCATTGAAAACGTATGGGCCGATGGCCGTAGATTGGGAAAACAGGATCAATTTCGAACGGTTGCGCACCGAGCGGCTGGCGCGCGCCAAGGATCTTCTCGCGAAATCCGAGATGGGCGCGTTGCTGTGTTTCGACATGAACAACGTGCGCTATCTCACCTCCACGCACATCGGCAGTTGGGCGCAGGATAAAATCAGCCGCTTCGCTTTGTTGCCGCAAAATGATGAGCCGATTTTGTGGGATTTTGGCTCCGCCGCCCGCCACCATCAGCAAAATTGCCCCTGGCTCGGCGAGCGTTCGCGGCCGGGAATTCCGCTATTACGCGGCGCGATGTCCCCGGAGATGGGTCGCGCCGAAAATGTTGCCAAGAAGATAAAAGTTGAGCTGGAAATGCGCGGGTTGCAGAAGCAGCCGCTCGGCATTGACGTGGTAGAACCGCCCATTCTGTTCGCGCTGCAAAAAGAAGGCATCACCATTGTGGATGGGCAGCAGTTGATGTCTGATGCCCGCGTTATCAAGACGCAGGACGAAATTTCTTTGCTGAATCACTCCGCCATGATGGTGGACGCCGCGTATGACGAGCTGTATCGCGCCATGAAGCCGGGCATGAGCGAAAACCAGGCCGTGGGTTTAGCCAGCAAAGTTTTGTACGACCTGGGCTCCGAATATGTGGAAGCGGTAAATGCTATTTCCGGGGAACGTTGCAATCCGCACCCGCACGTTTTTTCAGATCGCGTACTGCGCCCTGGCGATCCGGTGTACTACGACATTTTGCATTCCTACATGGGTTACCGCACCTGCTACTACCGCTGCTTCACCATCGGGTACGCGTCGCACGCCATGATTGATGCTTACAAACGTTGCCGCGACTATCTGGATGCTGCCATTTCGCTGATTCAGCCGGGACGCACCACTGCGGAAATCGCTTCTGTGTGGCCCAAAGCGCAGGAATTTGGTTTTCCCGATGAAGAAGCCGCGTTCGCTTTACAGTTTGGGCACGGCATAGGCCTGGCCATCTGGGAAAAACCGGTGATCAGTCGCATGGTTTCGCTGGAGCACTCTCACGAAATAAAACCCGGCATGGTTTTTGCGCTGGAAACGTTCTGGCCTTCCAAGGATGGCTGGAGCGCCGCGCGCATCGAGGAAGAAATTGTGGTTACCGCCACCGGCCACGAAGTAATCACCCGCTTTCCCGCTGAAAAATTAATGGTTGCGGGAGCGCACTATCACACCGTGGATGGCCCGCTGGCTACCACGCGCGAACACGAGGCCGCACCGAGCAAGCAGGTCGTAGACATGGTGAAAGCCAGCGCCAAACAGGAGGGTGTTGCCGCTGCGGATTAAGTTGTTTCGCAGTGCTTACAAAATATTATGGCCATCAGTGTAGTGATGCCCGCGCTCGAAATGGCGCAGGAAACCGGGAAAGTTTTGGCTTGGCACAAGAAGGAAGGCGACACCGTAAAAAAAGGTGAGCCGCTGCTGGAAATCGAAACAGATAAAGCAGTGGTGGAAATTGAAGCGCCCGGCAACGGCATTCTTGCCGGTATCAGCGCACAGGCCGGCGCGGTCATTCCCGTCGGTGTAATTATCGCGTGGCTGGTGGCGGCTGGCGAAAAACCGCCGGCGCAAACAGAAACCGCGGCGCCATCCGCGAGAGCTACTTCCGCGCCAAGCACTTCGGAACGCTCGAGCGCAACAATCAAAAGTGCGGCGCCATCGGGCTCTACTGCGATTCAAATTTCTCCCAAAGCTCGCCGCCTCGCGAAAGAGTTGGGCATTGACACCAGCGCACTGACGGGAACCGGCCCCGACGGAACGATCACTGCTGAGGATGTTCAAGCGGCCGCCGCCCCATCTAAAAGTTCACCCGTTTCTCCGGCCCCTAGCGCGGAAGCTACGAACGCCGCTTCCTCGGGAGAGCCTTTATCCCAGATTGCGCGGTTGATGGCCGAGCGCACCACGCAAAGCTGGACCACCGTCCCACATTTTTTTCTGACGCGCGAGGTGGATTGCACCGAAGTCCTCGCCGCGCAAAAACGCCTCGGACCTGCGGGAGAAAAAAACGCCGGCGTGCGCCTGACCGTCTCCGATTTGTTAGTCGCGCTGGTGGCACGCGCCCTCGCCAAGCATCCAGCGATGAACGCGAGTTGGTCCGGTGCGGGCATCCGGCAAAACACCGAAATAAATATCAGCCTGGCGATGGCTGTGAAAGACGGCGTCGTCGGTGCGGTAATTCACAGAGCAAATTCCGCGAACCTCAACGAAATCTCCGCGCAGCGTCACGAACTAACCGAGCGGGCGCGCGCCAACAAGTTGCGTCCGGCCGATATATCCGGCGGCACTTTCACCATCTCCAATCTGGGAATGTATAAGGTAGACGCCTTCGTAGCCATCATTACGCCGCCCCAGGCTGCGACGCTGGCAGTTGGAGCCATTGCCGACCGCGTTGTCGCTGCTGCTGGCAAACCTGCCGTCAGGCCAATGATGACCATGACGTTATCGAGCGATCATCGCGTCGTGGATGGCGCGCGGGCCGCTGAATTCCTGAACACCTTGGCCGACGCCATTCAGAAACCCGACGGCTGGCTCGCGTGAACACTGGTGTGAAATTCAAATCCGACTTGCGCAACGAACTCATCCGTTCTCGTCCACTTCCGCGTGCCGACTGCCCTCCCCTATGAGCATCCCGGTTTCGGTTCCCCGCAAAAAACCACTGTACGCGGACCTGTCCTTTCAAGTGCTGGTGGCGATCGCCTTGGCCATCTTGTTCGGTTACTTGAGTCCCGCAAAAGCGGTGGCCTTCAAACCGCTGGGCGATGCATTTATCCGCCTGATCACCATGATCATCACTCTGGTTATTTTTTGCACCGTGGTGACCGGCATTGCCGGCATGGAGAACATGAAAAAGGTCGGTCGCGTCGGCGGAAAAGCTCTCCTTTATTTCGAAACGGTCTCTACTCTCGCGCTGCTGATCGGCCTGATCGTCGGTAAC
>JBBRPU010000347.1:0-4085 GCA_038227545.1 Candidatus Acidiferrales bacterium | reverse complement strand
TTCATGCTAAGGCAATCAAAATGCTAGCTATGTGTGCCTACACTGCTCTGTCTTTAGACTTTCTAATGGAGAGACTCGCGGTTCGGGACAAGGCCTTTATTTACACAACGATCATGCCTATTTTTGCAGCATGCTGCAGGGCAACGACGACACTATTGTGCAGAATTTTTCCTGTCTCGGCCCACGGAAGAGCACGGTAGAGGCAACAAAAGTTTACAGAACTTAGAGTTGCGGCATCCGACAGGCCCTTATTTGCTCTCCCTCTTCAGGGATTGCGGCCCAGGACCAAGTCTAAATCGGCGACCAGCGTGGAAGTTGCAAGTAGAACCTCGGGAGGCGGGATGTTCGCAGGCACTAAACGCGCAGCAAAAGTTGACAAAGCTATTGTCGGCACCGGGGCGTCAGTGGAGCCCGCCGGAACAATTAGGCACAAAGGGGCGCTCTGTGGGCTAGTCACGGCCCTTGCCTGCGTTGGTATTCTGGGCCTCGCGCCGGGGGCTCGTTCTCAGAATGTCGCGACTTCTATCTCTCCCAACGACCCCACCTTAGCGATTAAGGCCATCGCCGTAAATCCCACGGAAGATTATGTGTACGTCACCCAGGGTGACGGCAGCCTCACGATTATCAATGCCCAAACGAATCAGGTGGTGGCCGGTTCCGCACCGAATACCAGCGGCGCAGCGGGGATGGCCACCTACCTTAACAACGTGTTCGTCGTGAATGGCGGCAGCAATAATGTCAGCGTGTATTTCCCTGTTTCACCGGCGGGGCCGAATACCTTGCCGTTCCAGCAAACCTTCGGCGACGCCAACGCGATTCAGCCTACGGCGATTGTGGTGGATCCCAGTGGCACCGGAAAGCTCTTCGTCAGCAATTCGGGTAGCAGCAATGTTTCCGTCTTCACCATCAATGGAAGCGGTAACTGGCAACAAATTGCCACTCTGTCGGTGGGCACGAATCCGCAAGCTATGGCCATCAATCATGTCACCCACAAAGTTTATGTGGCCGATCTCGGCGACAGCAAAGTCTGGATCATAGACGCGAGCGCGAACACCGTGCTGACCAGTGTGAGTGTGGGCGCGACGCCGCGGTCCATCGCCATAAATGAAGTAACCAACAAAATTTATGTGCCGGGATTTGGTTCCGACAACCTGACCGTGATTGACGGCGCGACCAATACGACGCAAACGATTACGGGGTTTGCAACCGGGCCGTCCGCAGTGGCGGTGAATCCTCTTACGAACCAGATTTTCGTCGCCAGCACCGGCAATGCGGATATTTCTCCCTCGGTAGCTGTTTTCAATGGCGCGGACAACACTTTTTCCAGTGTGCGGGTGGCTGCCGGGACGGGTGCGAGCCAGGCTTCCATCGTGGTGGATCCGCAGACAAATATTGCATACACGACCATCAACGGCGGCAATGTCATTGCCGTGGACGGCGGGACCGTGTTGGCTACTCCGCTTCCTACGGGGACATCCGCGAATTCCGCGGTGGCGCTGAACCCGGTGACGCACAAGGTGTATTCGGCAGCGACGGCCCCAGCAACAGGCTTGAACGTTGTGGCCGTCGTGGATGGCGCCACGAACGTCAGCAATTCTATTGATACGCCGAGTCAGCCGTTCGCGGTGGCGGTGAATCCGGCCACCAACAGGGTGTATGTCGCGAATTTTGGTGGGAACGACGTCAGCGTAATTGACGGAACGACAAACACGATCGTCTCCACGGTGGCAACGGGAACGAACCCAACGGCTCTGGCCATTGATCCCGCGCAAAACCTCATCTATGTGGCGAATAAGAACAGCGCCTCCGTAACCATTATTGATGGCGCCACGAATACCACCCACACGCAGAATGTGGGCACGCCTGCTTCGCCGGATTCCCTGGCCGTGAATCCCGTGTTGCGGCAGGTGTATGGAGCGGCCTCGGGACAAAACGTCACGTTCGGTTTTCCCTCGAGCTTTTCGCCCAGCAGCAACAGTTTTGGAACCTCGAATCCCGGACCCATTGCACGAGCGACAAATCCCGCTACCGGCATGGCGTACACGCTTTTTTCCGGCGCGACGCTGGACATCCTTGATGGAGCGGCGCGGCACGTGTTTAACGTCGGTGTTTGCGGGACTACCGCGAGTGCGCCGACGGCTTTCGACGTAAACACCCAGACGAATACGGTCTACGTGACGTGCGGCGGCGGAGAAGTGGACGCCATTCAAGGTGCCAGCGGTTTTTTTGGAGGCAATCAAACTTCGATTCAGGACTCCAGTGCGGTGAACCCGGCAGCAGTGGCCGTGAACGCCGCGACGAATCAAATTTTTGTGGCCAACGCAGGAACTGGAAACAACGATGGCAGCGTCACCATCATCAACGGCGCGAACAATAATTTTGTAAATGTTCCGGTGGACGGCACGCCGGTGGCCATAGCGGTCAATGTGGCCACCGACAAAGTTTACGTGCAGACTCAGCCGGCACCCGACGCGGGCGCGATCGTAGTGCTGGATGGAATCTCGCACACAATTTTGACCACGGTGACCGCAGGGACACCCGACACGGCTACCAGCCAGATCGCCGCCAACCCCGTCAACGGGACCGTGTATGCCGCAAATCGCTTCGCGAGCAATGTCACGTTCATAACAGAGAACGCCACGCGCGCGAACGGCCTCGCTACCACCGTTCAACCATTTCCTTCCAACACCACCAGCACGGTCATTCCGACGTTTACGTTTCAAGTGACCAATTCGCTCGATGGCGCGCAACCGTACGTGGTGTACTACCAGATAGACTCTCAGACGGATGTCTGGCAGTTCGCCGGGGCCACCGGGGCGAATACTTTCATTGGCACGCCGTCAGCTCTGATCCCGCCGGGATTTCACGTGGTGTACGCCTACGCAGTGAACGGGGCGGAAACCGGCGCGTACAGTTCCGGCGGTTCTGCCGGCCAACAGAACAATCCGCAGGTAGGCGCGATTACTTCTTATGGTTTCTTGGTCGCGCCAGCGATTGCAGGCGTGCCCTTTTTCCCGGAAGATTTCGGAAACACTCCAGTAAACGTCGCTACCTCCACGCACGAACCGATCCTTGTGAATGATGGCGGCGCGCCCCTGAACTTCACCTACAGCATCGGCGGAACGAACTCCTCCGATTTTCAGGAAGTCGCTTCGAATGGAGACGGCCCGGCATGTAATTCCCTGGGTGGCGTGCTTCCGGCGGGCACGTATTGCATCGTGTATCTAACCTTCAAGCCGGCGAGCGCGGGCGCCAAAAACGCTATCCTCTCCTTTACAGATGACTCCCTGGGCATTCCGGGAATCTTGCAAGCGGTAGGGCTGACAGGCGTGGGCCAAACCGCCGGCTTCGTACTCACCACGAATTTCACCGGGAATGCCTCCGGAAGCTTAAGCGATGGCGCGACATTTAGCTGCAGCTCGCCAGGGCCGTGCACACATTCCTACAGTTCCGGAGCGTCGGTAACGCTCACCGCAACGGCACCAGCAGGATCTATCTTCTACGGATGGACTGGAGCATGCAGTGGCAGCGGGCCGTGCACCGTCATCATGAACTCCGCGCAAGCGGTCACCGCCAAATTCACCACTGCGGCCGCCAGCAGCTGTTCGCCCGGCGATTCTATCTGGATCGGCGGAGCCGCCGGAAACTGGAGCGTGGCCGCCAACTGGAGCACTGGTGTGGTTCCCAACAGCGGAGCGCACGTTTGCATCAACAATGCCAAGTCTCCCGTTTCGTCGGTGACACTGGACATCACCGCGTCCATCGGCGGACTCGCCATTGACGCGGGCAACAGCCTGACTATCGGCAACGGCCAGGAACTGGTGGCGGCCGGCACGATTTCTAACGCCGGCCTGATCACGGTATTTTCTAACAACGCCAACACCTTCCTTACCTTCAACGGAGCCGTCACCCTGACCGGCGGCGGCATTCTCACGCTGAACCAAGTGATCTCCAACGGCCAACCGATTCTGCGCAATGTAAACGGCGGAGCAGTTACCAACGTCAACAACCTGATTCAGGGTGCGGGCCAGCTCGGCAACAATGGCTTGATCATTACCAATCAAACCAACGGCACTATCAACGCA
>JBBRPU010000346.1:0-4086 GCA_038227545.1 Candidatus Acidiferrales bacterium | reverse complement strand
TGGCTTGCGCGTGACCGTGCGCGGCTCCATCAGCGTGTATGAATCGCGCGGCGAATATCAGATTTACATCGAAAGCATCGAGCCCGTCGGGCTGGGCGCGCTGCAACTGGCCTTCGAGCAACTGAAGAAACGCCTGGAAGCGGAAGGGTTGTTTTCGCAGGAGCGGAAAAAAGCGTTGCCGGTTCTGCCGCGATGCATCGGCTTGATTACTTCGCCGCGGGGAGCCGCGGTGCGCGACGTGGTGCGCATCCTGCGGCGACGTTTTCCGAATGTGCATCTGACGTTGTACCCCGTGCGCGTGCAGGGAGAAGGCTCCGCGGCAGAAATTGTCCGCGCGCTGCAATTTTTTGGGCGCAAGCAAAGTGTGGATGTGGTGATTCTCGCGCGGGGCGGTGGCTCCATGGAAGATTTGTGGAGCTTCAACGAAGAAATTGTGGCTCGAGCCATCGCCGCGTGCACTATACCGATTATTTCCGGCGTGGGACACGAAACCGATTTCACCATCGCGGATTTTGTCGCCGACGTGCGCGCTTCCACGCCCTCGGCCGCCGCTGAGCTGGTGGTTCAGACGCGCCGCGAATTCGATAAGCACATCAACGAGCTGCGCGAAAATTTGGCGAGCCTGATGCGCTATCGCCTCAGCGATTCTTCGCGCCGGGTGCATGAACTTTCGGCGCGGCGCGCCTTCAGACGGCCGCTGGATGTGTTGCGGCAGCAGCGCCAACGCTCCGATGAAATGACTTCACGCCTGGCGCTGGGCTTGCGCGCGCGGCTGGAGCAATCACGCAAGCGTTTCAACGTCACCCACCTGCGCATCGTCTCTTTCGATTTTCACAAACAGATTGTGCGCCTGCGCAATCGCACCAGTGATTTTGCCGCGCGCATAGAACTCGGCTTGTTCGCGCGGCTGGCACAAGGCCGGCGTCGCCACGCCAATCAACACTTGCGGCTCGTATCCTTCGATTTTCACCGCAAAGTTTCCACTTTGCGGCTGCTGCTCGAACGCCGCCACGCCGATCTGGCCAAACGCTCCGAGCGGTTCCTGCGCGCCAAACGCGAACGGCTCGAGCGTTTGCGCTTGCAGCTTGAAGAGCGCAGCCCACTTCGCGTTCTCGAACGCGGCTATGCTATCGCCACCGACGCCGCAGGCAACGTTCTGCGCGACGCGACACAAGTCGCGCCAGGCGCCGCCGTGAACGTGCAACTCCATCGCGGCCGGCTGACTACAGAGGTAAAACGTAGCGACGCATAGCTCGCAGATCTCACGCTGCCGCGCCAACTCGTATGGTGCCCTCACTCGATTCTCGAGTGGCTCCAGGTGCGCATCTGAATTTTTGGGTGTTTCCACGTGAAAAACCCCACCCTCCAACAACCTGAGGGTGGGGCACCCTTCGCGTTGTTGCGAGTCGCGAATGATTTGTGATGTTGGTTCCTGATCGTTTCTAAAATGCGAGAGGCTGCGCGAGCGATCGAAGAGAGGTTCCTCCACTGCGTGGGCCGACAACTTCGCTAGAGCGAAGTTGAAGAAAATGCGTCGGCCCACTCCGGTCGGAATGACAGTTTTATGCTGCCGCGGGCGATTGTCGTAGTTATAGGTGCGGCTGCGAGGTTAACCGTCGTTGTAGGTGCAGCAGCGAGATTACTCGTCGTCGGAGCCGGACGCGACTTTGAGCACCGCGAGGAAGGCTTCCTGGGGGATGTCTACTTGGCCTACGCGCTTCATGCGCTTCTTGCCTTCTTTTTGCTTTTCGAGGAGTTTGCGTTTGCGGGAAATGTCACCGCCGTAACATTTGGCTAAAACGTTTTTGCGGATGGCCGCCACCGTTTCGCGAGCAATTACGCGGCTGCCGATGGCGGCTTGGATGGCGACTTCAAACATTTGCCGCGGAATTAATTTTCGCAACCGTGAAACCAATTCGCGCCCGCGCTCATATGAAAACTCGCGGTGAATGATCAGCGCCAGCGCATCCACCGGCTCGCCGCCAACCAGCACGTCCAGCTTGATGAGATCCGATTCGGAGTAACCGGCCAGGTGATAATCGAGCGAAGCGTATCCGCGCGAAACGCTTTTCAGGCGATCGTAGAAATCCAGAACGATTTCATTCAGCGGCAATTCATAGGTGAGCATCACGCGGGTGGGAGAAAGATATTCAAAGTTTTTCTGCGTGCCGCGCTTGTCCTGGCAGAGCTGCAGAATCCCGCCGACAGAATCTTCGTTGGTGATAATCATCGCGGTGATGATGGGTTCTTCAATCTTGGCGATGTCGCTGGGATTCGGAAACTTCGCGGGACTGTCCACTTCCATCACCTCGCCGCCCACACGAGTGATGCGATAACGCACGCTGGGCGCGGTGGTGATCAGGTTCAGTCCGAATTCGCGCTCCAGGCGCTCCTGCACAATTTCCATGTGCAGCAATCCCAGAAAGCCGCAGCGGAAACCAAAGCCCAGCGCGACGGAGTTTTCCGGCTCGTAAAAAAACGCCGCATCGTTGAGCTGTAATTTTCCCAGCGCGTCGCGCAGCGGTTCGTATTCATCCGCCAGCACCGGAAACATACCGGCGAAGACCATGGGCTTGATGGCTTCAAATCCCGGGAGCGCGGGTGCAGCGCGCGAAGCATCCGTAACGGTGTCGCCCATGCGCGCGTCCGCCACGCGTTTGATGTTGGCGACAATGAAGCCCACATCGCCGGCTTCCAGTTCTTCCAGCGCGACGGGCTTGGGAGTCAGTGTGCCGAGGGTTTCCACTTCGTAGACTTCGTTGCTGTACACCAGGCGGATTTTTGTGTGCGGCGTGATGCGCCCCTCCATTACGCGCACCAGCACCACCGCTCCACGATAAATATCAAACCAGGAATCAAATATCAGGGCTTGAAGCGGATTTTCCGCGCTGCCTTTGGGCGGCGGGATGCGCGCGACAATGGCTTCGAGCACCTCGTCCACGCCGAGGCCGCTTTTGGCGCTGATCAGCAAAGCGTCGGCGGCCGGAATGGTGAGCACCGATTCGATCTGTTCTTTGACAAAATCGGTTTGCGCCGCGGGCAAATCAATTTTGTTGATCACCGGAAGAATAGTGAGGTTGTGGCCCGCCGCGAGAAACGTATTGGCGACGGTTTGCGCTTCCACGCCCTGGCTGGCGTCCACGACCAGCAGCGCGCCTTCGCACGCGGACAGAGCACGCGAAACTTCGTAGGAAAAGTCCACGTGGCCGGGAGTATCAATCAGGTTGAGGCGGTAGGTGTTTCCGTCTTTCGCTTTGTAATGCAGGCGGATGCTTTTTGCTTTAATGGTGATACCGCGCTCGCGCTCCAGGTCCATGGAGTCGAGCACCTGCTCCTGCATTTCGCGTGAGCTGAGCGCGCCGGTCATTTCCAGCAAGCGGTCGGCGAGCGTAGATTTGCCGTGGTCTATGTGCGCAATAATGCAAAAATTGCGTATGAACTTTGGATCCATTTAGGTTTGTAACGGCAGGAGAGTCCGGTCGCTTCGCGCAAAAATGCGTGCCGGGCCCACGATTGCGCCGGACCGCTTTTACCACTGCGCAAAAACCATGCCGCGTAAACAACGAGTTTGCCACAAATCTGGAGTGGCGTCAGCTTAGGCGGGCATTTAGCAAGGCGATTTTGCCAGCGCGAATCCGAGGATTGGGAGAGAATCGCTGGATGGAAACGCGGTGCGCAAAGTGCGGTGCGGCGATGAGTTGTAATCCGGAAGGGGATTGCTGGTGCAAGGAATTGCCGCATGGACCGATGCCAGAGCAGAAGGCGTGGGAAGCGGAAGGCTGCCTTTGCCGGAGTTGCTTGGGAAAGCGACTGCGGGAATTGGACGAGGCGCGCAAGAATTAATCGGCTAGCCGGGCGCAGTTTTTCAACCCAAGACCCACCCTACAAACCGAGGGTGGGGCACCCTCCGCATCCAGATAATCTGCGTGTACATCCAACGAACTATGCGCGTGTTTGTGCTGCTATTACTCTCGCGGCACGCATTTTGCCGCCTACCACGCGCGGTATATAGTTAAAAGAGGCTAATAACACCGCACACGAGCCAAGTCTTTGAATCAGACTTGTTGTCACCGCTAAAGGCTACCC
>JBBRPU010000345.1:0-4094 GCA_038227545.1 Candidatus Acidiferrales bacterium | reverse complement strand
TGAGCAGGCCGTCTCCGGCGAGAATCGCGGTGGCTTCGCCAAACTGTTTGTGACAGGTGGGCTTGCCGCGGCGCAGATCATCGTTGTCGAGAGCGGGCAGGTCGTCGTGGATCAGCGAGTAGGTGTGGATGAATTCGATGGCGCAGGCGGCGTGCATCGCGGGAGTCACATCGGCGGAAAAAATGCGCGCGGCTTCGAGGCAAAGAATTGGGCGGATACGTTTGCCTCCGGCGAAAACGCTGTAGCGCATCGCGGTGTGAATGGAGACGGGTGGAGTGGTTGCGGATGGGAGCAGACGCTCCAGTGCGGCGTCTACGGCGGAACGGTCGTCTTCAAAAAAATTGGGGAGATTCATCGGGTGGTTAGGGCGTTGGGCGGCTGAGGCTCAAGCTTCGTTCTCGGCTTCGGGTTCGAACGGTTCGGCGGCGAGTTTGCCGTCGGCTTTTTTCAGCAGGATTTCCACGCGGCCTTCCGCTTCTTCGAGTTGCTTCTGGCACTCGCGGGATAGTTCGACGCCCTCTTCGAAGAGTTTCATGGCGTCGTCGAGGGAGAGTTGCGGGCTTTCCAGGCGGCGGACTACTTCTTCCAGGCGCGCGAGGGAGCGCTCGAAATCGGGTTTTTTTGTTGGTTCAGTCTTTTTTGGTGCGGGTACGTTCACCGTCGGCCTGTCTTTCTTTTGCTCGAGTGGTCTGAGGTTGTGATGAGACAAATCACGGTACGAAAAAAGACACGAAAGGGGGCAGACCTAGATTTCGCCTGAATGGTTCAACGTCACAAGACCCACCCTCCAAAAACCTGAGGATGGGGCACCCTCCGTGTCTCTTCAATCTTGCGTCCGCGATGCATTCTAAGGCACGGGCGAGGCGGGAAACAATGCTTATCGTCTCGCGATTTAATTTGCGGGCTTGAGGGTTAGGGTGTGTTTGCGCGCGGCGATTTCTGCGGATTCGGTGAATGGCGACAAAATCGGCTTGCCGTCGAACCAGAAAGAAAACTGATCTTTATAGTGGGAACTTCCCAGTTGGCCGGATTCACCGGTGGGGATGAGCATGATGGAATCGTCCCAGTTAGCGGGGTTGGCCACGAAGCGCTCGGAAGGGCCGTGACGCTGGGTTGCGGCACGAATGCTGTAGCCGGTGCCGGGCTGGGGGGTGTCGGGGATGCTGAAAATAAATTTCAGCAGGCCAGCATCGCCGATGGGGTGGCGCATGTGCAGAGAATTGAAATTTTTCCAGGACCAGTCTTCGACGCGCTGACTTTTCGTTTGGTCGCCGAGTTTGGCGACGGCGCGGTCGGCAGCGGCGGCGAGTAAATCCTCGTAGGTTTTGTAAGTGGGCGGCAGCCATTTTGGCGGACGCTCGGTCAGAATCTTCTGCAGGAATACCATGCTGCGCCACTCATACAAAGTGGTGTCTTGGCCGAGGAAAGGTTCCAGAAGGAGGTCCAGCAGGGAGCGCCGCACGGCGTAGAGGAAAGAAACGTCCAGCGAATCCGGGGTGGCCATGCCGTTCCAGTCTTTCAGATTCTGCGTCAGGCGCTGCGCTCGCGCATCTTTGGGTTGAACGGTTTTTGACGCGGCCGATAACTGTTCGGCAAGAAAGACGTACGGGAAATTGTAAATGTCATTCTGAAATCTGAGCATGTCTTCGGGGCGCAGGTCGCGTTTGTTCTGGAGCAGATCCACGATTCTCGCGGTGCGATAGGGCTCTTCCCAGCGGTCGGTGAGATACGGTTTGTACTCCGGGCCAACGACGCGGGCGTTCGCGGTGACGATGAAACCGCTTTCGGGATTCAGCGCCTGCGGTAACTGGTCGAAGGGAATGTAGCCGGTCCATTCGTAGTCATCGGTGTCGCCGGGAACGGGGGTTTCGCCGTGTCCTTTTTTGCGGATGGGGACGCGCGCGGCCATCACGTAGCCGATATTTCCTGCAACGTCTGCGTACACGGCATTTTGTCCCGGGCCCCACACTGTTTTCATGATGCTGCGAAATTCTTCCCAGTTGTGGGCTTTGCCGAGCCAGTTGTAGGTGTACGCCAGTCCGCCCGGCTCCGTGGCGGTCCAGCGCAGCGCGTAGGCTTTGTTGCCATCGCGGCGAACGATCGGGCCGTGGCGGGTGACGAATAATGTGAGATGTTCGTCGGGTTTATTTTTTACGTGGAAGACTTCGTCGAAGGTTTGCGCTTTTTTCCACGCGCCGTTTACACGATATTCGTCGGGGGCGTCAGGATTGAAAGCCTCGATGTACAAATCCTGAACATCCGCGCCGTTATTGGTAAATCCCCAGGCGATTTCGTCATTGTGGCCGATGACGATCAGAGGAGCGCCGGGCAGCGTGAAGCCCTTGGCGTTGTATCCCGGCGCGGTGAGGTGCATTTCGTACCAGATGGAAGGGACGCTGAGTTCGAGGTGCGTGTCGTTGGCGAGCAGCGGTTTACCTGTGGCGGTATGCGCGCCGCTGACGACCCAATTGTTGCTGCCCAGGCCGTGGCGAATCTCGCGATTGGTGCCATCGAGAAAATTGTGTACCGCGGGCCACAGCATGGAGTTGACGCCCGGAGCGATATCGCGTGCGGCAGAATCATGTGTAGAATTGCCGAGATTAAAATTATCGGTCTTCAATACATCTTCGGGATCCATCTCGTCGTCATCTTCGTCATCGTTGCCACGCTTGCGGGCACGCTGGGAACTGTCCTTCTTCGCGTTGGGATCGCCGACCACGAAGTGGTCCATGGCGGCTTCCGCGGAGAAAAGATCTTTGGCGCGATCCGGGCCCACGCGCTCGGTGACTCTAGCGCGGTTAATTTCATCTTCCCAGGTATCGGTGAGGGTCTGATACATGTACGCGGAAATGACGAAGCAATCGGCGGGCAGCCAGGGCTGCGGTTTGTAGCCCAGCAGGGAAAATTCGACGGGCAGATGATTCTGGTGCTGCTCGATAAATTTATTCACGCCGCGCGCGTAGGCTTCGATGGCCATGCGCGGGTCGCCGGTGAGCGCCGCGGCGTCGCGCTCCGCAGCGCGGCCGAAATTCAGTACGCGAAAGTCTTTGTCCACGGCGAGAGCGCCATTGCCAAAAATTTCTGACAACTGGCCGCGTCCGGCGCGGCGCAGCAAATCCATCTGCCACAGGCGGTCCTGCGCCATGACGTAGCCCTGGGCTTCGATCAAGTCTTCGAGTGCGGCGGCGCGCAGGTGGGGAACGCCCCAGCCGTCGCGATCCACGCTGACTTCGGCGTGCAAGCCGCCGACGGTGACGGCACCGTCCGCTTGCGGCAAAGGGCGGTAGACAAACCACCACGCTGCCACGCCGGCGGCCATGAAAAAAATAACGATCAACGTCAGGATTACGCGGCCAGCCTTACGCAATGGTGTCCTTGAACACTTTGTTTCGCATGGAGTGTAGAAGACAGCTTATCCCCAGACAACGTTCCAACGCATGTGATTTGTGTGCTGCTACAATGCGGCAGGGGATCCTGAGTCCATGTTTGCAGTGCGCGTGCTGGGTGTCCTGGCGCTCATCCTGCTGAACGGTTTTTTCGCCGCGGCGGAGTTTTCGCTGGTGGCGGTGCGGATGTCGCGCGTGAAGCAACTGGTGGCCAAGGGGAACCTGCGCGCGCGGGTGGTGGAAATTCTGCTGGGCGACCTGAGGCAGGTAGTTTCGGGCGTACAACTGGGAATCACGCTGTCGAGCCTGGCGATTGGCGCGCTCGGCGAAGCGAGCATGGCGAGGTTTTTTGAACATATCCTACCCATCATGCCGGGTCGGAATGCGGCGCTGATAGCGCATGGGTTGGCGTTGACGGCGGCGTTCGCGCTGCTTAGCGGCTTGCACGTAGTCATCGGCGAACTGGTGCCCAAGACGCTGAGCCTGGCGCGCGCGGAGCGCGTAGCGCTGCTGATTGCGCTGCCGTTCCATGGATTTCTAAAAACTTTTCGCTGGGCGATTTATCTACTGGAGAAAATCTCCAACCTGATCATCAGGGCGTTGGGGGTTTCCACGCAGCACAGTCACAACGTCGCGCATTCCACCGAGGAGCTGCAAATCCAGATTCAACAGGCGCGGGAGCGCGGATTGTTGGCGGTCGGTGAAGAG
>JBBRPU010000344.1:0-4103 GCA_038227545.1 Candidatus Acidiferrales bacterium | reverse complement strand
CCCAGGGAAGTGGTAAGGCCGATGCCAGGGCGAATTGATTCGCGAGATTGATTGGACAAACAATGAGTTCGAATTTCGGACAAGCCGAGGGCGGTCGGCCGACCTCAGAACGGTACGGTGGCGTTACCCCCATTTCATCAGGAGCGTTAGCTGCGACCGGTAGGGTCGCTGCACCCAGTGGTGAACTGCGGCCGAATCAGGGGATAGCGCTGCACACGGAGTGGGTGGAGTCGGTTCGCGTTAACACCAGCGCAGTCGAACGCCGTGCGGCGACTCTTGCAACGCGGCGGGCGGTGAAAAAAGATTGGCAGATCGCGTGGTTATTGCGCGCGATTTCGTGCATGGATTTGACCACGCTTGCGGGCGACGACACCGACGAGCGCGTGAAGCGTTTGTGCGCGAAGGCCAAGCAGCCGCTGCAAAGCGAGTTGGTGGAGAAGTTGGGAATCGCAGGGCTAGAGCTGAAGGTCGCGGCGGTCTGCGTGTATCACACTTTTGTGGAGATCGCGCGCAAGGCGCTGGAAGGTAGCGGCGTGAAGGTGGCAGCAGTGTCCACGGGATTTCCGGCGGGACTTTCTCCGTTCGAGCAGCGTGTCGAAGAGATTCGGCGATCGGTAGACGCCGGCGCGAACGAAATTGATGTGGTGATTACGCGGGCGCATGTGTTTGGTGCGAAATGGGAACAGTTGTACAACGAAGTGGCGGTGTTCAAGAACGCTTGCGGCGCGGCGCACTTGAAAGTCATCTTGGGCACCGGCGACCTGACCACGCTGCGGAACACGGCGAAGGCGAGCTTAGTGGCCATGATGGCGGGCGCAGATTTTATCAAGACGAGCACCGGAAAAGAGACCGTGAACGCCACTCTGCCGGTGGGACTCGTAATGATACGAATGATTCGCGGGTACGAGCAGAGAACGGGATTTACGGTGGGATTCAAGCCGGCGGGCGGAATTCGAACGGCCAAGCAATCGCTGGAATGGCTGATGCTGCTGAAAGAAGAGTTGGGGCCGCGGTGGCTGAATGCGGACATGTTCCGGTTTGGCGCGAGCGGAATGCTGGCGGACATCGAGCGGCAATTGCAGTTTCATGTAACAGGACGGTATTCAGCGGAGTACCGGCACCCGATTGCGTAGCTAGTTTGGGGTTGCACGAGCGAGGCAGATGAGCGTTGTCGAAAAATTCGTGACCATGGAGTACGGCGCGGCGCCGGAAGACCCGCGCGAGACGCTGGCGTGGCTCGATGCGCATGGCCGTGCGTTGGGGCATTTCATCGGCGGGAAGTGGCGCGCGAGTTCGAATGCCGCGACGTTCGAAACGGTAGACCCCGCAACGGGAAAAACGCTGGGGATGGTCGCGCAGGGTTCGGGGGAGGACGTGAATACGGCAGTCAAGGCGGCGCGCGTGGCGCTTCCGAAATGGCAAGCGTTGACGCCAAATGCCCGCAGCCGTTATTTGTACGCGATCGCGCGACACATTCAGAAGCATTCGCGGCGGCTGGCGGTTCTGGAAACGATGGACAACGGCAAGCCGATCCGCGAGAGCCGCGATTTGGACATTCCCCTCGTGGCGCGGCATTTCTATTACCACGCGGGCTGGGCGCAGGTGCTGGATGAAGAATTCCCGGGCTATGCGGCGTGTGGCGTGGTTGGACAGATCATCCCGTGGAACTTTCCCTTGCTGATGCTGGCCTGGAAAATCGCACCGGCGCTGGCGGCGGGAAATACAGTGGTACTGAAGCCGGCGGAATATACGCCCCTTACGGCGCTGGCGTTCGCGGAGATTTGCGGCGAGATTGGGTTGCCAGCGGGCGTCGTAAACATTGTGACGGGGGACGGCGCGACAGGCGAAGCGCTGGTAAAGAATCCCATGGTGGACAAGATTGCGTTCACCGGATCGACGGAAGTTGGGCGCGTAATTCGCAAGGCCACGGCAGCGAGTCACAAGAAAATATCACTCGAATTGGGCGGGAAGTCCCCTTTTTTAGTATTTGATGACGCGGACCTCGACAGCGCCGTGGAAGGCCTCGTGGACGGTATCTGGTTGAATCAGGGCCAGGTGTGTTGCGCAGGTTCGCGGCTGCTGATGCAGGAAGGGATTGCCGATGCGCTTATTACAAAGATTCGCGAACGGATGAGCAATTTGCGGGTGGGCGCGCCGCTCGACAAGGGAATCGACGTTGGAGCGATTGTGGCAGGAGTGCAACTGGAGCGCATCAAGCGCCTGGTGGCGCGGGGAGTGGAAGAAGGCGCGGAACTGTGGCAGCCGAAGTGCGAGATTCCGGAGAAGGGATTGTTTTTTCCTCCCACACTACTGACCAACGTACATCCGTCTTCCACGGTGGCGCAGCAGGAGATTTTTGGGCCGGTGCTCGCCGCGATGACCTTCCGCACGCATCGCGAAGCGATTGAATTGGCCAACAACACAACGTATGGACTTGCCGCGAGCGTGTGGAGCGAGAGTATCAACGTGGCCCTGGAAGTCGCCGCCCAGATCAAAGCCGGTGTGGTGTGGGTGAATAGCACGAATCTTTTCGACGCGGCGTGCGGATTCGGTGGCTATCGCGAGAGCGGATTCGGTCGAGAGGGTGGCCGCGAAGGAATGCTGGAGTATCTGGAACCGGTCTGGTTCCAGAAGGCAAAGGCCTTGGAGGCGAAGAAGGGACGCAGCGATAGCAAAGCGGAGATGAATGTCGCGGGCGATGGAATCGACCGCACCGTGAAGCTGTACATCGCGGGAAAGCAGGCGCGGCCGGATTCCGGTTATAGCTTTGCGGTGCAGGGGAGCGACGGCAAGCTGCTGGGTGAAGCGCCGCTGGGAAATCGGAAGGATATTCGCAACGCGGTGGAAGCAGCCCGGAAAGCGTCGAGCTGGGGTAAGGCGACGGCACACAATCGAGCACAGGTGCTTTACTACATGGCCGAAAACCTGGCACAGCGCGAGAACGAGATCGCCGCGCGACTCGAGCGAGTGGTTGGCAAGCGCGAAGCGAAGCGAGAAGTGACTGCGAGCATCGATCGAATGTTCTCGTATGCGGGGTGGGCGGATAAGTTCGACGGCGCGGTGCATAACCCCCCGATGCGCAGCATCTCGATTGCGATGAATGAATCGATCGGAACGGTCGGGGTGATTTGCCCAGAAGAATTTCCGTTGCTGGGGCTCGTTTCCACCGTGTTCCCGGTAATCGCCATGGGAAACACGGCGGTGGCCATACCCTCGGAACGGTATCCATTGATCATGGGAGATTTGTATCAGCTGTTCGAAACCAGCGACTTGCCAGGCGGAACGGTGAATTTTGTAAGCGGGCGCGCGGAAGAGTTGGCCAAGACACTGGCCGAACACGATGACATCGATGCGGTGTGGTGCTTTGGGAATGCCAGCGATGCAGAGAACGTGAAGAACTGGTCGGCTGGAAATCTGAAGCAAGTATTTACCAACGAAGGGCGCCAGATTGACTGGTACAACGCCAAGCAGGGTGAGGGGCGTTGGTTCCTGGAACACGCAACGCAGGTAAAGAATATTTGGGTGCCATACGGAGAATAGCAGGTCGTGTGGGCCGTGATGAATCGACGAAATTTCAGGTTTGGGTCAGGTTTCAGGTCGGGTTTCGAGTCAAGTTTTCAGGTCAAGGAGATGGGCTTGAGCAAAATGGGACGATGGTTGGCGGTTGCGGCATCGATGGTTGCGCTGCTGGGTGCTGCGGCAGCGAACGCGCAGAAAGAACCCATCAAGGTGATTTTCGATACCGACTTTGCGGTACCGCCGCAGGACGACGGTATGGCGCTGATCCTGGCGCTGCACTCACCGGAGCTGAAGATTCTCGGAATTACCACGGTCGCGGGCAACGAGACGGTGCAGCGAGCCACGTCGGATGCGCTGCGCGTGCTGGAGATCGCCAACCGGACAGAAATTCCGGTATATCGTGGTTTCAATCGGCCGTTTGTTCACGAAAAGTCGGACTATGCCACCCACGTTCACGGAAAGTGGTGGTCGGATGAAGCGCCGGCGCCGCCTCCGGGCGGATTCGCCAAGAAACAAGCGGAGAAAGAAAGTGCGCTGGATTTCATCATCAAGACGGTGAACGAAAACCCAGGCCAGATCACCAT
>JBBRPU010000343.1:0-4122 GCA_038227545.1 Candidatus Acidiferrales bacterium | reverse complement strand
GCCGAAGTACGCGAAGCCCGGAATATTTACGCCGATATCGGAGCCGCCGGGCAATTTAGAGAAACCGAAGTGCAGGCCGCGGCGCGCGTACTGAAAGCGAAACTCGTTGAAAGCGGTGTCGCTGACGATGGTGTCATGCTGTGCGACGATGGAAAAATCGCGGGACTGGTTTACGCCCGCGCGGGTACCGGCGTTTTGTCCGAAAACCTGATTTTGCGAGGTGGATTGAATGCCGGTGACGAGCGACGGGGAGATGCCCACACGGAGGAAGGAAGAGTTGCGATTGCTCCAGCGCTGATCGAGGCGCGCGGACCACAGGCTGGTTTTTTCGGTTACCGGGAAATTGCCACGGAGGGAATTCAGTCCGACGAAGGAAGCGGGAAGTGGTGCGATGCCTTCACCGATCAAGGAACAGTTGACGGCGTTCACGGTCTTGCCCGGCGGGCAGGCGACGGGGATAGGGAATTGCGCTCCGGGGCCGGGATTCAAGAAGCCCATGGTTAGTCCAGCGGACACAGCACCGAAATCCAGGCGGTTAAGCGCGACGCTGGAAGCGGAACCGTAGAGCACGCCGTACTGGACTGCCAGCTTCTGCAGATCCGGGTTGCCAGTAGCGAAAAGCGCGTTAACGGCGTTGGCTTGAGGGCCGGTTAGTTGCACTGGCAACGGGCCGTTGGGGGTGGGCAGAGTGATGGTCTGCAAGCCGAAATTATCTACGCCGATGCTGGAGAAGCCGGTTTCTTCACGCAGAGTGTCTTCGTAGGAGAAAAAATAAAATGTTTTGTCTTTTTTCAGTGCGCCGCCCAGGGTCAGGCCGGCCTGCACACGGGTGTAGGCCTGCTTCACAGGAGTGAGGGCGCCGGTGACGGGATCAATCTGACCGGAGAAGGCGTTGCGCGCCTGAAAGGATTTGTTGCGGAAAAAACCGAAGGCGTCGCCATGAACTTCGTTGCCACCGCTTTTGGTGACGATGTTGATGACGCCGCCGGTGGCGCGGCCGTACTCGGCGTTGTAGTTGCTAAGGATGAGCTGAAATTCCTGGACGGCTTCCTGAGAAACGGTGGCGCGGATGCCGTTGACGGAATTGTCCACGGCGTCGGCGCCATCTACGCTGACCATGTTGGAGCGCGCGCGGGCGCCGTTTACGTTCAGGCCGCTGTTGGGAGCGGGGCCAATGGTGGGCGATACGTCGCGCGTAGTCTGCGAATTGGTGAGCGTGAAATTTATGTAGTTGCGGCCGTTGATAGGGAGGTTGTCTATACGGCGCTGCTCGACGGTTTGCGAGACTTCTGTTTTGGTGGTCTCGATCTGCGTGGTTTCGGAAGAAACGGTTACGGACTGGCTGACGCCGCTGAGGGACAGTTGCGGGTTGAGGGTGGCGTTTTCGCCGACGGTGAGGACTACGGAGGGATTTTCGTATTTACCGAAACCGGCGCCGCCTTCCACGGTCATGCGATAGGTCCCGGGCGTAAGGCCGACGATATTGTAGCGGCCATCGTCGTCGGCGTCGGCGGTGCGTTGCGCGCCGGTGGCGGGATTTTCGAGCGTAATGGTAGCGCCTTTTACGCCGAGGCCCTGGGGATCGACGACCGTACCGGAAATGGTCGCGGTATTTACCTGTGCGATGGCTGACGCCGCGAAGCAGAATATAAATGCGAACAGCACAAAGCACATGCGCATGATTATTTTGCGATGCATGAGTTCCCCCGGATTGTTCACCTTAGTTCCGCTACCCCTAGCGGATCAACGGCGATAAATGGTGCAGTGGAGCCTAAAAGCTGACCGCCAGGCACTTCCTGCCGGGCCATACTCTCAAGCGACTATCGTGGTCTTCGGGCAAACCATATGCCCGTGCCGGAATGGTGTCAAGCGTGGAGTCCTGTGGCGGACGCGAAAGAAACACAAAGGATTGCTGTAAGGTGGAGCCCGCGCAACATCCGGTTAACTTCCAGGATGGGGCGGGGATGTAGAATTGCTGGCTGTGCGTTTCACGGCGGCTTTCGAGGACCCTGATGGAGAAAAAGAATTTTCTATTTGTATCACTGAGTGGATTGATCAGCGATATCGCGTGGCAAGTTTCCAAGGAAGGGCACGAAGTCCGCTACTTCATTGGCGATAAGAAGGAGCGCGACATCGCGGACGGCTTCGTGGCGAAGACCAAGGATTGGGAGAAAGATATTGACTGGGCGGACATAATAATTTTCGACGACACGCTGGGGCAGGGCGAGAAGGCCCAGGCGCTGCGCAAACAAGGGAAAAAAGTGATTGGCGGGTCGGCGTATTCGGACCGGTTGGAGGATGACCGCTCGTTTGGGCAAGAGGAGTTGAAGAAAGCGGGGGTCAACATCATTCCGTATGGGGAGTTTGATTCTTTCGACAACGCCATCGAGCATGTGACGCAGAGCCCCGGGCGTTATGTGATCAAGCCCAGCGGGGAAGCGCAAAACGTGAAGAGGAGGCTGTTCGTTGGCGAAGAAGACGACGGGCAGGACGTGATTCGCATGCTGGAGGCGTATAAGAAGGCGCTTTCCGACGAGATTAAAATTTTTCAGCTGCAGCGACGCGTTTCGGGAGTGGAAGTGGCGGTGGGCGGTTTTTTCAACGGCAAGAATTTTATCTATCCCATCAACGTGAACTTCGAGCACAAGAAACTTTTTCCCGGGGACATCGGACCGCCCACGGGCGAAATGGGGACGGCCATGTTCTGGTCCGGGCCGAATCAGTTGTTTAACCACACGCTGTTGAAAATGGAGCCGGTGCTGGCGGCCGAAGGCTACGTCGGATACATAGATGTGAACTGCATCGTGAACAACAACGGGATTTACCCGCTGGAATTCACTTCCCGCTTCGGCTATCCGACGATCAGCATTCAACAAGCAGGGATGCTCACGCCCATCGGGCAATTTTTTCTGGACCTGGCGGAGGGGAACGATCCGAAATCAAAGACGCGCAGCGGATTTCAGATTGGCGTGCGCATTGTGGTGCCGCCATTTCCGTTTGATGACGATGAAACGTTTGATTCGTTTTCGAAAGACTCGGTCATCGTGTTCAAGAAGCCGCCGCAGGACGAAATTCACATCGAAGATGTGAAACAGCTGAACGGGCAGTGGCTGGTCGCCGGGACTTCCGGGGTGATTTTGATTGTGGTGGGCATGGGGCCGACGATGCGGCAGGCGCAGGCGCAAGTTTATTCGCGAATCAAGAATGTCCTGATTCCCAATATGTATTACCGCACGGACATTGGCGACCGCTGGGTGGAAGACACCGACCGGTTACACACCTGGGGTTATTTGCGTTAGGGTGTGCCCCGGCGGCGGCGTCTCAATGCAGAGTTGCGGGAGCAAGCTTTGGGGATAGCGCGTGAATAATCGCGAGCGCCGCAATGTAGGCTAAGCCTGAAAAAATAAACAGCGGGAGATAGGAGCGGGTGAGCTGCACCACGTAGCCCGTGGTGATCTGCATGAGGACGCCGCCGATGGCGCCGGCGGTGGCGCCGATACCGACGACGCTGGCGACAGCACGCCGGGGGAACATGTCGGACGACAACGTGAAGAGATTTGCGGACCAGCCTTGATGCGCCGAAGTGGCGAGGCTGATGAGGGCGACGACGAGCCAGAGATTCCTGGAGAACGGCGCGGCGAGAACCGGGAGAATACACAGCGCGCAAATGAGCATGGCGGTCTTGCGGGCGCAATTGACGGTCAGGCCCCGCTTGATCAGTGTGGAAGATAGCCAGCCGCCGCCGACGCTGCCGATGCTGGCCGCGTTGTAGACCACCAGCGTGGGCACGATGATTTGCATCAGCGATAACCCGAAACGTTCCTGCAGATATTTTGGAAGCCAGAAAAGATAAAACCACCAGACAGGGTCGGTGAGAAATTTGCCGAGCGCGAAGGCCCAGGTTTCACGGCAGGGAATGATGCGGCGCCAGGCAATCGCACCCGGGGGATCCGCTGGGTCGCTCTGGATGTAAGCGAGTTCAGAGGCGGAGATGTGCGGGTGAGCGTTGGGCTTGTGATACAGCAGTAGCCAAAAAATCAGCCAGAGGAATCCCAGTGCCCCGGTGGCGACGAAGGCCATTTGCCAGCCGTAGGTGATGGCCAGCCACGGAACCAGGAGAGG
>JBBRPU010000342.1:0-4139 GCA_038227545.1 Candidatus Acidiferrales bacterium | reverse complement strand
CTTGGTGCCCGCCTGCGCGGTGCCTGCGCCCATGGTCAAGCCATTCACGTACAGCGGCTGAGCGTAGGCGCGGCCGTCTCTCGCGTATGAGAACAATTTCCCGAAGCCGCTGCTGGTCACGTTCGCGGGTGTGAGAATTGTTTCGCTCCGATTCTGCCCGGTGCGCCCGATGTCGTTGTGCTGGGTGACGACGTTGGTCTGCGCCGGGGATCCGGCAACGCCAAGAAGCAACGCAGAAAATGCCACCGCGAGTCTCACAATTCTTCTCGTGACCGGCGTCCGCTTGCCAAGAAATCTAATTTTCTGCGCGAGTGCACAGGGGGATGACGATGCCTTCGGAAATAGGGCGAAATGCTTCATCTGAGTCTCCACGTGCTATCAGCGCCGAAAGGACACACCGACACACGCTATTAAGTTGGGTATAAATTTTTTTTGAATTACACGCCGGCTGGGGAGGGGCGCCTACTGCAATGCACTGTCTGGGGACATCAGATAACGCGCTTGAATTATACCTTCGAGCCTTTTTGCATAACAAGCGGTAAATCGTTTTTCTTGCGCAAGTGCGTGAGAAACATCAGCCTTTCTACCAGATTTACCCTACGATATGCTTTGCGTGTTCATGTTTTCCGCTACCTTAGAGAACCTTCACATTTTAACACCGCAAATGTGCGTGGATAACGCAGTCCAGCCGGGTGACGCCCCACACAGGGCTCCCTCAGAGAGCGGCACGGACCGGCGATGAGTCCCAAGAAGTCCCCAAGCGGGCTCTGGTATCGCTATGTTCGACGCGGCGCGGGATTCCGCCAGAGCGTGGTGGCGATTCTCGAACGCACCGCGAAGCGGGTTGTCGAAGACAATGTGATTGACCTCGCGGCGCAGGTGGCCTTCTATTTTGTGTTGTCGCTGGTGCCGTTCCTTATCGTTCTTGCCGCGATTGTAGGGTGGCTTCCGTCCACAACGTTGTGGCCTTCTTTTGCGGAGTGGCTCACCGACTATTTTCCGAACCGTTCGCGACAAGCGGTTTTGGGCACCATTCTTGACCTGACGCGCGGTTATACCGGGTACGTTTCGATTGGATTGCTGGCGGCGGTGTGGAGCGCTTCATCCGGTTTCATGAGCCTGATGGAAGCGTTGAGTGTGGCATGCTGCGGCAAGGACAAGCGCGGTTACTGGAAAAAACGCGCGGTCGCCACCATAGCTACCCTGATCTCGTCTTCCTTTTGCTTCGTGGGCTTCGGTCTTTGGAGCGCCGCACATTGGGCCCGACGAACAATTTTTCCGGAATTTAAATACGTCGGCATCATACATATTCGCTTCGCGGCGATGGTCTGGTGGCTGGCCACCTTGCTACTCATGTTCGTGGCGTTGGCGCTCATCAATCATTTTTTGCCGGACGTCAAGCGCCAATGGCGGTGGCTGGCCGCCGGGAATATATTTTCCGTCACGTCCATCATCGTGGTGTCCGTCGGGTTCAACCTTTTCCTGCGTTACAGTCCCACGGTGCCTCAGGTTTACACGGTGCTGGCGGGTTTTGTGCTGCTGATGACCTGGATCTGGATGGTCATTCTAATTGTTTTGATAGGCGTGGAGCTGGACACCGCGCTGAAGGAACTTTCCAAGCAAACGTAGGCAGAGCTGCACCGCAGGTCTTCCTTCAACAAATTGCCGCGCCGGTGCATCTAAGAAATGACGCCTCATGTCCGACTATAAAACTGACTCATCCGCGCCCGCTGGAACGATGGACACCGGCTTGTTTCATGCCGCTGCGCGCGAATGGTTTGAAGCCGTGTTTCCGGCTCCGACAAAGCCGCAACTGCAAGGCTGGCCGGCCATCGCGCGCGGCGAATCCACACTGATTCTCGCGCCGACGGGAACCGGAAAGACGCTGGCCGCTTTTCTGTGGTGCATCAACCGGCTGATGTTCGCGCCGGTGCCTGCTAAAGAGGCGCGCTGCCGGGTGCTGTACATTTCTCCCATCAAAGCGCTGGCCGTGGATGTCGAGCGCAACTTGCGCGCCCCGTTGGTGGGCATCGCGCAAGCCGCACGGCGGCTCGGCGCGGAATTTCATGAGCCGCAGGTGGCCATTCGCACCGGTGACACTCCTCCCGCGGAGCGTGCCCGCTTTATGCGCCATCCCGCCGATATTCTCATCACCACGCCGGAATCTCTGTACCTGCTGCTGACTTCCAATTCGCGCGAGGCGCTGCGCTCCATCGAGACCGTGGTCATTGATGAGATTCATGCGCTGGTGCCGGGCAAGCGCGGCTCGCACCTGGCGCTTTCCATGGAGCGACTTGAGCATTTGTGTGCGCGGCGGGTGCAGCGGATCGGACTTTCGGCCACGCAGCGGCCGCTGGAAGAAGTAGCGCGCTACCTCGGTGGCGTAGCGGTTCCTCGCTCAAAAGCGTCTTCGGAAGTTGCGGTGCCTGACGCTTTGCGAATGTTGCCTGCTTCGGGGCCGGAGCCCGAGAACGAAATCGCCGCCGTGGCCTACCGTCCGGTCACCGTGATTGATGCCAGCGAACGTAAGCGCCTGGATCTGCGTGTTGAAATTCCCGTGGAAGACATGACGCGGTTGGATGAAATTGAATTATTGCCGAGCGGCCCTGCGTCGCAAGGTCCCACTAGGCCTTCCATCTGGAGCGCCATTCATCCAAAACTTCTGGAACTCATTCGCTCGCATCGTTCCACTTTAATTTTTGTGAATAGCCGTCGGCTCGCGGAAAGGATCTCCGGCGCGGTCAATGAACTGGCCGGCGAAATCCTGGTGCGCGCCCATCACGGCAGTGTGGCCGTCGCGCAGCGCAAAGAAATCGAAGACCGCTTGAAACTCGGAACGCTGCGCGGTCTGGTGGCTACGTCTTCCCTCGAACTCGGCATTGATATGGGGGCGATAGACTTGGTGGTGCAGATCGAATCGCCTGCCTCGGTGGCCAGCGGGATGCAGCGCGTCGGCCGCGCCAGCCATCATGTCGGCGCGGTGAGTTCCGCGGTGATTTATCCCAAGTATCGCGCCGATCTCGTGGCTTGCGCAGCGATCACGCGCGCCATGTACGACGGCGAAGTGGAATCCGTGCACTATCCGCGCAATCCACTGGATGTGCTGGCGCAGCAAATCGTCGCGATGGTCGCGGTCGAACCGTGGGACGTGGCTGATATTTTCAAAGTGGTGCAATCCGCCGCGCCGTACGCCGGTCTCACTGTCGGAGCTTTCGAAAGTTTGCTGGACATGCTTTCCGGGCGCTATCCCTCCGACGAATTCGCCGAACTTCGTCCGCGGCTCACTTGGGACCGGCTCGCCAATAAATTGACCACGCGGCAGGGCGCGCGAAACGTTTCCATCATCAATGGCGGGACCATTCCCGATCGTGGTTTGTATGGCGTGTTCCTCGCCGGAGCCACCAAGGGCGCGCGTGTCGGTGAACTCGACGAAGAAATGGTTTTTGAAAGCCGCGCGGGTGACACCATTATTCTTGGCGCCTCCACATGGCGAATCGAAAATATTTCGCACGATCGGGTAACCGTCTCGCCCGCGCCTGGCGAGCCCGGCAAAATGCCCTTCTGGCACGGCGATACCGCAGGCCGGCCCGCGGAGTTCGGCGAAAAAATCGGCCGCATGACCCGCGAACTGCTCCGCCTGCCGCGTTCGGTCGCGTATGCAAAATTGATCGAAGAGCACAGCCTCGACTCCAACGCCGCGGAAAACCTGCTGCGCTACCTGGAAGAGCAGGCGGCGGCCACGCAGCGTGTGCCCAGCGATGAAGACGTACTCATTGAAATTTGCCGCGACGAACTGGGCGACCGTCGCGTGTGCGTGCTGACGCCTTATGGCAGTCGCGTGCATGCGCCATGGTGTATGGCGGTAACGGCGCGCTTGCGCGCCGAACGCGGCATCGAAGCGGAGTCCATGTGGACCGAGGACGGCTTCGTGTTGCGTTTGCCGGACACCGACGCCGTGCTGGAAACGGAAGACTTTGTTTTGTCTCCGGCCGAGCTGAAAGAACTCGTGCTTCGTCAGCTTGGCTCCACATCTCTTTTCGCGGCGAAATTTCGCGAAGCTGCATCTCGCGCATTGCTATTGCCCAAACGCCGGCCCGGCATGCGCGCTCCGTTGTGGCAACAAAGGAAGCGCTCCGCCG
>JBBRPU010000341.1:0-4142 GCA_038227545.1 Candidatus Acidiferrales bacterium | reverse complement strand
GCTCCAGCGACCCCAAGTTCATCAAAGTCGCGGACGCTCTCGATAAGGGCCAAGCTCAAAAGGCTATCGCGCTGGACTCCGCGGATTTTCTCCGCGCCGCTTTGCCGCTCATCGCCGGCACCCACACGTTTATCCTTGGCACGATGGAAGAGCAGCGCGGCTTCAACTGGATTGTTCCCCCCGATGAGCCGGTAGAAAAAACCGATGACAAATCGCGCCCGCCCAGCGCGCCCTCACTCCGCAAGAAGCCCACTCCGTGAAGTCTCCCCTAGCGGCAGCACTCCGGACCTCGTAATTTTCTCAATCGCGTCTCCGCGTCGAACCCTTCCGCCCTCTACAACTCTGCACAGCATCCCGCGCCGCCCGCGCATTTCACGCCGCAATCCCGGACGAATTTTTTCCAGTTGATCGCACGGATGGCAGATCGCGCTCACCTTTAAGATCGTTTCGCCCATCCGCAACTCCTGCCCGATCAACAGGCTGTTCACATTTATTCCATCGGTCGTAAAGTTTTCGCGGATAATCCCCGGCCGCAGATCCATGGCCTCCAGCGTCTCGCGATCCACCAGCAAAACTTGCCGGCTCCCGCCTGGCCGCGCGTGCGCGCAACCTTCCAGCCCGAAGTTGCGAACAACCTGCACCTCCTCGAGCTCTTCCATCGGAAGCCGCTTCTTTGCCGCGCGAAAAATATGTGAAACCCTGGCCATAGCTCCGAACACCCTGAAAACTAATCTCCCGCCGCGCTTACTCTGGCGTGCCCGCCAATGTCTTTTCTATAATGCGCGCCTTCAAATTTTATTTTCCCGGCCGCTTCGTACGCGCGCGCCAAAGCGTCCTCCAGCGAACCACCCGCCGCCGTCACCCCCAGAACTCTTCCGCCACTCGTCACCACTCGTTCGCCATCCAGTCTCGTTCCCGCGTGCAAAACTTTCACCCCGCTCACCGCTTCGGCCTCCGCCAGCCCACTGATCGCCTTACCCGTCTCAAATTTTCCCGGATATCCACCCGAAGTCAACACCACGCAAGCGCTGGCCCCCGGTTTCCATTTATATTTCGCGGCATCCACACGCCGCGCCGCCATGTCCGCCAGAACCTCCGCCAAATCAAAATCCATGCGCGCCACAATCGCCTGCGTCTCCGGATCGCCCAGCCGCGTGTTGAACTCCAGCACCTTCGGCCCGCTCTTCGTCAACATCACGCCGATATACAAAAATCCCTGGTAGCGAATCCCGTCCGCCGCCAGCCCATGCAGGGTCGGTTCCACGATCTGCGCAATAACTTTTTCTCTCAGCGCACCCGGCAGCAGCTCGTCGCTCGAATACGCGCCCATCCCACCAGTATTCGGGCCCTTGTTCCCTTCAAACACCCGTTTGTGATCTCGTGTCGGAACCAGCGGCGCATACCTCTCGCCGTCCGTCACAATAATAAAAGACAGCTCCTCGCCCTCCAGCGTCTCTTCCAGCAAAATCCGCAGCCCGCCCGCGCCCAGTTCCTTCCGTTCCATCGCTCCGGCGATAAACTCCTTAGCCGAGTCCCGATCCGGAGCCAGAAAAACTCCTTTGCCCGCGCAAAGTCCATCCCCTTTGATCACCACCGGCCATTTCACGCCGTCCAGCGCCGCGTACGCCGCGTCAGCCGATTCAAACGCCCCATACATCCCCGCCGTCGGAATATTGTGCCGTTGCAAAAATTCTTTCGAGAAAATTTTGCTGCCTTCCAACTGCGCAGCCTGCTGCGTCGGTCCGACGATCGCCCACTTCCGCGCAGCAAACGCATCCGCAATTCCATTCACCAGCGGCAATTCCGGTCCCACAACGGTCAAGTCCGGCTTAATTTTCTCCGCCAGCGCCACCAGTGCCACGACATCTCCCGCATCCACGTTGACGCACTCCGCCTCCGCCGCAATCCCCGCGTTCCCCGGAGCGCACCAGATTTTCTCCACACCCGCGCTCTGCCGCAACCTCCAAGCCAAAGCGTGCTCTCGCCCACCGCCGCCAATCAACAACACCTTCATGCCCAAACCTCATTTCGCGCGCCACGCGCGCCGCGCACACCAATTCCACCGCCATTATAGACGCAAATGAAACTCAACGATTTTTAAGCTGGAGCTGAAATCAGGAAAAAACGTAGAAGAGTCGCCGCCAAAAATCTCTTCCTTATGATTCCACTACACCCCGCGGGTGCCCCACCCTCGCTTTGTAGGGTGGGCCTTTCTTTTGATTTCGAATTTCCAAATCGGAATCTATCAGCTAGTTTCTTTTCCACGAAACTCCGCGCCCTAACTTCTCCCCACCGCCCGAATCGGAATAGTCACGCCCGAAGTCGCGTCCGACGACGCCAGCATATGGCAACGCCCATCAAAGATTCCCCCCGGATCCACCACCATGCACGGCGAATGCACTTCACCAGTAACCACACCCTTCGCCTGAATCTCCACGCGTCCCTTCGCGAAAATCACCCCATCAAATCGCCCCGCAATCACCACGCGGTTACCTTCAATTTGTCCTTCGACTTTCGCGCCTTCGCCCAGAATTACCGTCTGCTCCGAGATAATATTGCCCTTCACGTTTCCATTGATGCGAAACGTGCCGGTAACCTGCAGCGTCCCTTCCAGCGTCACGCCCTGGTCTATGAATCCTGTCCACTCTTCTGTAGTGCCGTTATTCGCTGACGAGCCGGGCCATTTCCAGGCCATAGATCCCCCTGGGTAGAGACCTTCTTACTTTAGCCTCGCGCACGCGCAAGTCAACGTAACCACCACGCAGGTTGTCGAATGCACCGCCTGAACCTACGGTCAGTTATCCCTTTCCTCTATTGCCTTGGCTTCTCGAAATTAAACATCCAGTTCACGCCAAACTGATCGGTCAACATCCCAAATCTCACCGCCCAGAACGTTTCCCCTACCGGCATCACAACTTTTCCGTTCTCGCTGAATGCTGCAAACAATTTCTCGGTTTCCTCGGCGCTTTCGCACTTGATAGCTACCCACACATTGTTGCCCACGATGTGCGGCTGTCCCGGCATCGAATCTGAGGCCATAATTACGGCCCCGCCCTTTGCCAACCGGGCGTGCATAATCCGGTCTTTCGCTTCCGCTGGAAAATTTCCCGGGGCCTCTGAAAACGTCATGAGGTTCAGCTCCCCGCCCGTACATTTGGCATAAAATTTCATCGCCTCGCGGCAAGTTCCATCAAACGTCAGATACGCATTTATCTCTTTCATGCTTTCCTCCTTTTATTCTGGTCTTAACCGGAAGTCACTTCTACCCGCCCGCAATCGCTCCAATGATCAGCAGCGGTTCGGCCCCGCTAGCCACCGCATCCGGCAACGGCGCATCCGGCGAATCATGTGAAAGGTCTTCCGAGCACGCAAAGAAGCGTAGGAATGGCCGCCGTTGTTGCGTAACGTGCTCGCGAATGGTGCCGCGCAACATGGGGAACCGCTCTTCCAGCGCATCGAGCACCGAACGCACCGTCACCGGCCCGGAAACATCAAGTTCCACCTCGCCATGAAACGATGCCAGTGTTCGCAAATGCGCCGGCAACACCACGCGAATCATGCCAGCGTCTGCACTTCTACCGAAAGCACCGCCGGCAAATCGCGCACAATCGGAAACCAGGTGTCTCCCGAGTCCTTCGACGCATACACCTGTCCGCCCGTCGTTCCAAAATACACGCCACACGATTCCAGCGAATCCACAGCCATCGCATCGCGCAAAACGTTTACGTAGCAATCATTCTGCGGCAATCCCTTGGTCAACGCTTCCCATTCATTCCCGCCCGTCTTGCTGCGATACACCCGCAGCTGGCCATCCAGCGGATAGTGCTCCGAGTCACTCTTAATAGGCACCACGTAAATCGTTTCCGGATCGTGCGCATGCACATCAATCGCAAATCCGAAATCCGTCGGCAGGTTTCCGCTAACCTCCGTCCACAAATCGCCGGCGTTGTCGCTGCGCATCACGTCCCAGTGCTTCTGCATAAAAAGCACACCCGGTCGCGATTTGTGCATGGCGATGTGATGCACGCAGTGGCCCACTTCCGCTTCCGGATCGGGAATGAACTCCGACCTCAATCCGCGATTAATGGGCTTCCAGGTTGCCCCGCTGTCATCGGAACGAAATGCTCCCGCCGCCGAGATCG
>JBBRPU010000340.1:0-4170 GCA_038227545.1 Candidatus Acidiferrales bacterium | reverse complement strand
TATTTGCGCGCGGCGTGGGAAGAAATTCCTGCGCAACGGATGATACGCATGGGCGTGGAGGAACTGCAGCGGCGTGCGGAAAACTTTGCCGGTCTGATGCGGTCTCTGATGCCGAACGACACCGAGGTGCAACTGGAAATCGCGGATGGTTTTTCTATCGCGGGGGGCGGCTCGACTCCGGACCAGTCGCTGCCGTCGAAATTGATTCGCGTGCAGAGTACGCGCCATTCCGCAGCGAAACTGGAGCAGAGGTTGCGACGCCCGGCCTCGGGTGCGGCGGTTATTGCGCGCGTCGAGGACCATCGCGTGATTGTGGATCTGCGCACCGTTTTCCCGGAACAGGAGACGCAGCTCGCTGAAGCTCTCGCCGCCGCGCTCCGCTAGCTCTATCAGGCTCATGCTGGCATTCCACGTTCGAAACCATGAACTTGTCGCGCGGAAAAAACCGCTGCCGCGGTTGCGGCCGCGCTGGGCGCTGTTGAGCGTGCGGCTGGCGGGAATCTGCAATACCGATGTGGAGATTCTTCGCGGGTACCATGCGTTTCGTGGCGTTCCGGGGCATGAATTCGTGGGCGAAGTGGCGGCCGTCAGCGGTGTCGCCGCGAAAGAAAAATCGAAATGGGTTGGTGCGCGCGTGACTGGCGACATCAACGTGTCTTGTTCGGCGTACGGCTACCGGCCGCTTTGCGCGTTTTGTAAACGGGGGCTGAAGACGCATTGCGCGCGACGTACCGTGCTGGGAATCGTCAAGCACGACGGGGCTTTTGCGGAGTACCTGGCGCTGCCGCTGGAAAATTTGCACGTAATTCCGCCGGCGATCAGTGACGAGCAGGCGGTGTTTGTGGAGCCGCTAGCTGCGGCATGCGAAGTCTTGCAGCAGGTCAACGTTAAACAGTTTCGCGCCGCCGCTGTTTTGGGCGATGGCAAACTCGCGCAATTGATTGCGCGGGTTTTGCGTACGGCGCTGCCGCGCGTGGTGATGCTCGGAAAACATAAAGATAAATTGCGGCTGGCGGCTGGCGCGAAAATCGAAACGCGCGAAGTTCGTGGTGACGCGTCAGATCTGAAACGCGTGAAGGAGAATTTTGCGCTGGTGGTGGAAGCCACCGGGTCACCTTCCGGACTGATACTGGCGCAGCAGATGACCGAGCCGCGCGGAACTTTAATTTTGAAATCCACATTTCATGGCGCGGCTGCGGTGGAAATGTGGCCGCTGGTGGTGAAAGAGATCACGCTGATCGGCTCGCGCTGCGGGCCGTTTGATCGGGCTATCGCGTTACTGCACTCGAGTAAGGTGGATCCGCTACCTTTGATCACCACAACTTTTTCGCTGAGCCAAGCGCCCGCCGCGATCAAATTTGCGCAACGACCTGGAGTGATGAAAGTTTTGTTGAAACCTTGAGGTTGTTGCTGATTATGGACCTGCAAACTGCGAACTGTGCATACGGCGACCTGTTGCGAACAGTAAAAACAAACAGCAGGTTCCTCACCCGCCTGGAGAAGGCGGCGGGTTCGGAATGACATCGGCTTACTTTAGGTATGCTGGATCTGTCTGGATCTGTCTGGATCTGTCTGGATCTATCCCGGATAAACACTCAGGAGATTGTGGACTTTCCTTCTCGGATAGACACTCGAGAGTTGGTTTCGAGCTTGGTTTTTAACTCGTATAAAGAGCCTTGTTCACATTCTCTAAACCCCACGTCGTATGTCATCCCGAACTCCATTCGCGGGGTTTTTGCGAATGGGGTGAGGGATCTGCTCTGGCGTTTTCCGGTAGGTGCGTGGCGAGATCCGTCCAGGTTGGGTTTTTATTTTCGATGAGGCGGATTTTCTTTTCGCGGCGCCAGGCTTTTATTTGCTTTTCGCGATCTATCGCTACGTGAATGTCGGTGAGGACTTCAAAGTGGACCAGGCGGGAGATTTTGTACTGGGCGGTGAAGGTGGAGGCGAGGCCTTGGCGGTGTTGCATGATGCGGCGCTCGAGGTCATTGGTTACGCCGGTGTAGAGGGTTCTGGAACGGCTAGCGAGGATGTAGACGTAGTAGGTTTTTGACATTTGTGGTGGTCAGCAGGTTCCTCACCCGCCTGGAGAAGGCGGCGGGTTCGGAATGACATCGGCTATTTAATTTTAAATCATGCCTTGGTGCGTATACGTATACTTTATAATAACTTATTTGCTTTATAATTCACAGTACTTATTATTACAGTCTTGAGGTGGAGTTTTGGTGAGGTTTTTTACAGGCGGTTGATGCAACTGGCTACGCGGGCGGCGCCGAAACCGTTGTCTATGTTCACAACCGTTACGTTGGAGGCGCAACTATTTAGCATGCCGAGTAACGCGGCGACACCGCCGAAGCTGGCGCCGTAGCCGACGCTGGTGGGCACGGCGATTACCGGGATGGCTACCAAGCCGCCGACAACGCTGGGCAGCGCGCCTTCCATGCCTGCGACGCAAATAATTACGCGGGCTTTCATCAGGCCTTCGCTATGCTTCAGAAGGCGGTGGATGCCCGCGACGCCCACATCGTAGAGATGTTCGACGCGATTGCCCATGAGGCGCGCGGTGAGCACGGCTTCTTCGGCAACCGGGATGTCGCTGGTTCCGGCGGAGACGACCAGGATGGTGCCGTGGCCGCAGATTTCGCGGTTGCGTTCGATGGTGATCGCGCCGGACAGCGGATGGAATGTTGCGGCAGCGTTCTTGAGGCCCATCACGCGCTTCACGGCGGTGAACATCTTCGTGTCGGCGCGTGTAACCAAAATATTTTGAGTTTTGGGATGCCGGTCCAGCAGGGCTTTTACGATTTGTCCGACTTGCGGCGCGGTTTTGCCCTTCCCGAAAACCACTTCAGCGAAGCCTTGGCGCAAAGCGCGGTGGTGATCTACCTTGGCAAAATCCAGATCTTCAAACGCGAGATTTTTCAGGCGCTCGGCGGCCTTTGAGGGGGCGAGGGAGCCGGAACGCACTAGCTCGAGCAATTTCAGCAGGTCAGACTCGGTCATATTTTTTTTGTGCGCTCATCACCCTCTCCTCCGGCTCTGCCCGGAGGCGGAATTAGAGTATACCGTCGGGCTGCTGAACATATCGCTGGACACTTAGGGTTGGCAGCGCCGAATGTTGACTTGCCCCCACCGCGTTGCGACACTGGATGTATCGCGACATTGCGAAAATATCGATGAATAGCGACGAAAAACAGATTGTCACCGTGGGCGTGACTGGAGCTAGCGGAGCAATACTGGCGCAAAAAACGCTCGAGCTTCTGGAGGCTGATGCGCGAGTGGAGCGCATTCACCTGGTAGTGACGGAAACCGGACAGCGCCTTTTTTCCGAGGAGTTGGGTCTCACGTCTGGCGATTTGAAGCAGCTTCCGACTCGCTTGTTGGGACGCGCGCCGGCAAAAATTGAAGTTTTGCCGAACAAAGACATCGGAGCATCCATCGCTTCGGGCAGCTATGAAGTGGACTCCATGGTGGTGATTCCCTGCTCCATGGGAACGCTGGCGGCCATCGCGAATGGGATGAGCGACGACCTGGTGGCGCGGTCCGCCGATGTGATGCTGAAAGAAAATCGCAAACTGGTATTGTGCGTGCGCGATACGCCGTTCAATCGCATTCATCTGCGCAACATGTTGCGCGCGCAACAGGCGGGCGCGGTGATCATGCCGGCGATACCTGCGTTTTATCATCATCCGCAGACGATTGATGATCTGGTGACGCAGTACGTGTGCCGCGTGCTGGCGCAAATCGGGTTGGCGCAGGAAACAATGTATCGCTGGCGAGGCAGTGCCGCACCGGCGTCGAAAAAAGCGGAGGCTTGATTGGCGACGCCTTCCGCTCCGGTGATGAATCCCGAAGCAAAAAAATCCAGCCGCATCAAGATTGTGCTGGAGATGATCAAGTTCGAGCATTCCGTGTTTGCGCTGCCATTCGCGCTGGTGGGAGCGCTGCTCGGCGCGCGTGCCACAAATCACGGATGGCCGACGTGGCTGCAACTTGTTTGGGTAATCATTGCTATGGTGTCGGCACGGTCGGCGGCCATGACCGTGAATCGCATTGTGGATTTGCGCTACGATCGCGAAAATCCACGGACCAAACAGCGCGCGCTGGCCACCGGAGTGCTTTCGGTTTCTTTTGCGTGGACGTTCACGCTGATCGCCGTGGCGGTTTTCT
>JBBRPU010000339.1:0-4197 GCA_038227545.1 Candidatus Acidiferrales bacterium | reverse complement strand
TATTTCGTGCCCACCAAGGGCCAGCCGAAAAAGCTCGTGCACAAAATTGAGACCCAATCGCTGGCGGCTCTTCCTGGTGAGACGCTTTATTATTCTGGCCTCGCCGAGCTACAAAAGAACTTGAAAAAGATTTTGCGCCGAGCCGGGACCGTGGTCATGCAGTATTCCCCTAAAAATGCCATCCCCTATGTTTCCATGGTGGACGCCGGCACTATCGAAATGGTGCGTGCCGCGGGGCCGAAGGTGGTCAGCTCCGCCGACCTGGTGCAGAAATACGAAGCTTGCTGGAGCGACGAGCAGCTTCGCTCTCACGAGGCCGCCGGCAAAGAGATCGATCGCATCGTGCGCGGCGCGTTTGAACACGCCGCCAAGTCGGTGCGCGCCAAAGCATCGCTCACCGAATACGATTTGCAGCAGTGGATACGCAAAGAGTTCGAGGCCGCCGGATTGCACACCGACCAAGGCCCCGACGTGGCCGTCAATGCCAACGCCAGTGATCCGCACTACGGTCCCACGCGCGAGACCGCTGCGCCCATTCGCGAAGGCGATCTGCTGCTCCTCGACGTTTGGGGGAAAAAGAAAGCTGCCGGCAGTGTTTATTACGACGTGACCTGGATCGGTTACCTGGGTGCGAAAGTTCCGGATAAATTCGCGAAAGTTTTCCGCGTCGTGCGCGACGCCCGAGAAAAGGCCGTCGAGCTCATCCGCTGCAACGTTGCCGCCGGCGAACCCGTTGAAGGCTGGCAGGTAGACAATGCCGCACGCTCCGTGATCGAAAAAGCCGGTTACGGCAAATATTTTTATCATCGCACTGGCCACAGCATCGGCGAGAACGTCCACGGCAATGGCGCCAACATGGACGGCCTCGAAACCCATGACGTGCGGCGACTGATTCCACGAACGTGCACTTCCATCGAGCCGGGAATCTATCTGCCGGAGTTTGGCATCCGCAGCGAGGTGAATGTATACATCGGCGACCGCGAAGCGCGGGTCACCGGCGCGGAGCAAAAAGAAATTGTGGCGTTGTTAGCTTAACTTCTCGGGCGCTTGCATCGTGATTTGGTTCAAGGACTAAACTTGCCAGAAGAAATTCCCGCTAAGCACGAAGAGGATGCGGTGCATAGCACCGCATCCGCGGAGCCGTCCGCGCCGTTTGTGTCGGGATCGTCTCACGATCCCGACGTTGCCTCTGAATTCTCCGCGGACGCCGCGAGTCTGTCGGCTGAAAGCAGCCAGCGCGAATTCTTCGCGCTGACTGTCGCCGTCGCCGGCTGGCTGCTCCCCGGGCTTGGTCACGCCATTCTGAAAATGTGGGGTCGCGGCGTCGCCCTGTTCTTCGCGGTTGCGCTGCTGGTGGTCGTGGGCGCCGGAATGCGCGGCAACATTTTTTCTCGCCACGGCGAAGACGCCTTCTCCAAGCTCGGCTATGTAGCTGACATGGGCGCCGGCACGTTTTACTTCGTGGCTCGCGCGCTGGAGACCGAGGGTGCCGACGTTTCGCACGCCAACGGCGACTACGGCACCCGCCTGCTAGCCACTGCGGGCGTTTTAAATCTCCTCGCCGCGCTTCACGCTTATGAAGCCGTGCGCGGCCGCAAACCATGAACCTGCTCGCCGGCACCGAATTCCATCTCAGCCACCTGCAAGCCATGGTGCTCTTTGCGCTGGTGGTCTCGGTGGCGTTTGGGTTCCTCAGTCGTCGCACGGCTTATCAACGGGCGCGGTACATCGTGTGGTCGCTGGTATTATTTTTGCTGGCAGGCATCGGCATCGGCTGGCTGATGTACCCGGTCTCGCGCTGAGCAGCGCCGAAGTTTCTTGCACCCATCAGGCTCCCTCATTCAACGGTGCAGTCATAGCACCGCTACAAAGCGATTGTCAGACTCGGCTCCGCCATGCCAGGTCACCTAGTGATTTCAAACGTCGCAGGTTTGCCGGAGGCGGAGTCTGCACTAATCCACACGCTAACCTTCGCGGGCTCTATGGTGAAGAGATTATGTTCATCCCAAAGGGCGAAGGCGTCGGATCCCAAAGAAAACGTCACCGTTTTTGTTTCGTTGGCCGCGAGCGATATTTTCTGAAAGCCCTTCAAGGCGCGAACCGGCTGCGCCAGGCTGGTGCCCTCTAGCCGAAGATAAAGCTGCACGATTTCTTCTCCGGCGCGGGTGCTGGTGTTGGTGATATCGGCGCTCGCGGTGAGGACCGGAGCATCTTTCCTGCCGAGGGCGGCATTCAATGTCGCCGCTCGCAGATTCTTGGCGCTCACTTCGATATCGCTATAGCGATACGTTGTATACGACAGCCCAAATCCGAAAGGGAACTGCGGAGTGTTCTGCTCGTCTATGTAGCGAGATTCGTAGCGCGGATCGCTGCCAACAAGCGGTCGCCCGGTATTCAACGCATTGTAGTAAAGCGGTTCCTGGCCAACGGAGCGCGGCCAGCTCACTACCAATTTCCCGGCCGGATTCGCATCGCCATATAAAGTGCGCACGAGTGCGGGGCCAGCTTGAATCCCAGGGTACCAGGCGGCCATCACTGCGGGGACATGTTCGAACGCCCACGGCAAGGTGAGCGGGCGCCCGCTGAAGAGCAGCAGGATCACCGGCTTGCCGGTGGCAACGACTTTTTCCAGCAATTCCTGCTGGCGGCCGGGCAAACTCAGATTGGCTCGCGAAGCCGCTTCGCCGGACATGTCCGTATCTTCCCCGAGCGCAAGGATTACCAGGTCGGCTTTTTGCGCCGTGCTCACGGCCTCAGCGATGCCCTTGTCCGTGCCGGTCTTAACGTCGGTGCCCTTGGCGCCGTGCAAGTGCTCCTCGCCAATCCGTTTCGCAAGCGCCGCACGAAAGGTGAGCAAGTCTTCCCGGCGCCCGACGCCCGCCCACGTGCCCAACATGTTCTCGGAATCTTCCGCAAGCGGGCCGATCAAGGCGATTTCGCGCATGCCGTTTCCAAGGGGTAAAAGGGGAGCGCTATTCGCAGCGGCAGAATTCTTCAGCAAAACGAACGATTGTTCCGCGGCGGTTCTCGCCAGAGCCAGCGCGTCGGGCAGTAGGACCTCACTCGATTCACGTTTTTCGTCCGTGTAAGGGTGTTCGAACAAGCCCAGCGCAAATTTCAAACGCAGCACCGCGCGCACTGCTTCATCCAGACGCAGCTTGGGGGCCTGGCCGGAACGCCCCAGTTCCGCCAAATGCTCGTGATACAGGCTGCTGACCATGTCCATGTCTACACCCGCGTTGAAAGCTTTGCGCGCAGCGGTGGCGCCATCGTTGGCAACTCCGTGAGCCATAAGTTCCCCGACGGAGTTGTAGTCGCTATCCACCACCCCGCGAAATCCCCACTCCTCGCGCAGGATGTGGCGCAGCGTGAAAGCGTTCGCGGAAGCCGGTACGCCGTTAAGAGAATTGAAAGCGCTCATGATGGTAGCGGTCCCGGCGTTCACGGCTGCGTGAAAGGGCGGCAGGTAATATTGCCGCAACGTGTGCTCCGAAATTTCTGTGGAGTTGTAATCGCGGCCACCCTCTACAGCGCCGTATCCCACGTAGTGCTTGGCGCAAGCAGCGATGCTAGTCGGTGCGTCGAGACGCGATCCCTGATAGCCGCGCACGTAGGCTGCGGCGATTGCCGATCCCAGAAAGGGATCTTCACCCGCGCCCTCGGTGATGCGGCCCCAACGCGCGTCGCGCGCGATATCCACCATGGGCGAAAACGTCCAGCGAATGCCACTGGCGGATGCTTCGCGCGCGGCGACGGCGGCGGTGTGTTCGATCAGGTTTGGGTTCCATGCCGAAGCCAAGCCCAGCGGAATGGGAAAGCTGGTGCGGAATCCGTGAATGACGTCCAGGCCGAAGACGATAGGAATGTGCAGGCGTGACTTTTGGACGGCAATGCGCTGGTAATCATTAGTTTTTTTGGCTCCCGAAACATTTAGAAGCGCGCCAATCTCCCCCTTGGCAATCATTTCCTCATAGTCGGTCCTGCCGGTACCTGGACCCGTCGGCTGGCCCGCGGAATATTGCACTAGCTGACCGACTTTCTCCTGCAGGCTCATTTGCTTGAGAAGGGCGTCCACCTTGGCCTCCACAGCAGGATCGTAGATGCCGGAGTGCACCTCAACTTTGGCGGCGTGCAGTGTCTGCGCCGCTCCAGACACCGCCATGACGGCAGCGCAAGCCGCCAGCGTGGCCAGCCGTT
>JBBRPU010000338.1:0-4200 GCA_038227545.1 Candidatus Acidiferrales bacterium | reverse complement strand
GGCTTACGCGATCAATCGAAGAGAGGTTCCTCGGCTGCGCAAGCCGACAACTTCGCAGGAGCGAAGTTGGAAAGAAGAAGCGTCGGCTTGACTCCGCTCGGAATGACAGGTCTGGGTAGTTGGGACTGAACGTCGCCGAGTTTGAGTTTGACCGGGTTTGATGGTGACGGGGCAAATCTTGGCTCTGCGGTCAATCGAAGGCCTTGGCTCCGCGATCCATCGAAGAGAGGTTCCTCGACTGCGCAAGCCGACAACTTCGCAGGAGCGAAGTTGGAAAGAAAAGCGTCGGCTTGACTCCGCTCGGAATGACAGGTCTGGACTGCAATACCACGCGTTTTCGTTGTGCTTCACGCCGCTACTTATGATCGGTTAATTTGAGTTGCGGTTTGATTGCAGGACGTATTTTTCCATGGCTTCGGCGAAGCCTTCATGTTCATTTGAAGCGCTGACGTAGGTTGCGGATTTTTGGACTTCGGGGCTGGCATTGCCCATAGCGATGCTTATTCCACTTTTACGAAACATGAGGACGTCGTTGGGCATGTCGCCGATGGTCGCGATCTGGTCTACGGGCGTGTTCAGAAGCTCGGACATGGCGAGAACAACTTCACCCTTGTTGGCTTTGGGGTGGGTGACGTCGAGATAGTATGGTTGCGAACGCGCGGCGGAAGCTTGATCTCCGCAGGCGTCTTGCGTGTCTTTTTCGCAGCGTTGTACGGCATCGAGATCGTCGCTGATGCCGACTACTTTGGCGACTTTTTCCAGCAGGCCATCAAACTTCGGAACGACCGTGGGCGGAAATTTTACCGTCCATTGCTCGCGTGCAACGTGCGGAGCTTTAACGTCACGCACAAACCAGTCGAGGCCGGTGTAGACCCAGACGTCGAGTTTATGATCGAGAATAATTTTGATTACTTTTTCCACCATGGGACGCGGGAGAAAATTTTCGCGCACGATGGTAGTGAGGTCTGGTTTGGTGATGACTCCACCGTTGAAGCCGGCGATGGGCGTTGCGATTTTCAGGGGATCAACGAGCATGGCCATGCCGCGGGGCGGGCGGCCGCTGGTGACGGCGAATTTGATTCCTGCTTTTTGCAGGGCGGCCACGGATTGCACGGCGCGCTCGGTGAGGATTTTTTCCTGGGTGACGAGGGTGCCGTCTACGTCGGCGATCACGAGGCTTATCTTTTTTGGGATCGTTGCGTTGGCCATGTAGTTTTTATTGCTCCTGATAATTCCATAGCAGGCCACCGTCAACAAAGAAGGTTGTGCCGGTGACGTAACTGGATTCGTCGGAAGCCAGGAAAACAGCCATGCTGGCGACGTCTTCTGGTTTGCCAAGGCGCTGCAGAGGAATATTTTCGAGGAGGGCTTTCAGTTTTACGGGATCGCTGAGCAAGGCTTTGTTGATGGGCGTTTCGATGGCTCCGGGAGCGATGGAATTTATGGTGATGCCCAGCGGCGCGAGCTCGATGGAAAGATCGCGCGTCAACATTTTGACGCCGCCTTTGCTGCAGCAGTAGGTGGAGAAATGCGGGAAGGGCAGCTCTTCGTGGACGGAGCTGATGTTGATGATTTTGCCGCTGGATTTGGCGTTCATCTGATGCCTGACGAAGGCCTGGGTGATGAAGAAGAGGCCTTTGAGATTTACGATAAGGACGAAATCGTAATCGGCTTCGGTGACTTCCCAGAAATTGGCGCGGCGTTCGACTCCGGCGTTGTTGATGAGGATGTCAATTTCGCCGAGCTGGGCGGCGGTTTCTTCGACGAAGCGCTGGCCGTCGGCGAGTTTGGAGACATCGGCCTGGATGGCGGCGGCTTTCGCGCCGTTGTTGCGAAATCCCGCGACGATGGCTTCGGTGCCCGGTTTATCGGAGAGATAGCAGATGGAGACGGCGGCTCCTTCCTGGACGAAGCGCTGCGCGATGCCGAGTCCGATGCCTTGATTACCTCCGGTGATGGCGACTACTTTTCCTTTGAGACGGTCGGACATTTTTTTGCTCCGATTTCTTTGACGGGTGATTCGATTTGAGAATTGAGGTTGGAACTTCCGGTTAGTGTCACGGAGGTATAGGAAAACTAACGTCTCGGTCGTTAATTTACAAAATCCCTGCACGAAAATTCGTCGTGTGGGGCACCCGGCGGCGTCGAATCAGGCGACGGTGACTTCGGCGCTTAGATAGACGTCCTGGATGGCGTTTAGCAGCTGCACGCCTTCTTTCATGGGGCGCTGGAAGGCCTTGCGTCCGGAAATGAGACCGGTGCCGCCGGCGCGCTTGTTGATGACGGCGGTGGTGACGGCTTCTTCAAAATCGTTGGCGCCGGAAGCTCCGCCGCTGTTGATGAGGCCGGCGCGGCCCATGAAGCAGTTGGCGACCTGGTAGCGGCAGAGATCAATGGGATGATCGCTGGCGAGATCGGTATAGATGCGCTTGTCGAATTTACCGTAGCTGGAATCGCCCATATTCAGGGCCGCGTAGCCGCCATTATTCTCCGGGAGTTTTTGTTTGATGATGTCGGCTTGAATGGTGACGCCGAGATGGTTGGCTTGTCCGGTGAGGTCGGCAGAGACGTGAAAGTCTTTGTCTTTTTTGAAAGCGTTGTTGCGGAGGTAGCACCACAGCACGGTGGCCATGCCGAGCTCGTGAGCCTGGGCGAAGGCCTGGCTGACTTCCACAATCTGGCGGCCACTTTGCTCGGAGCCGAAATAAATGGTGGCGCCGACTGCGGCAGCGCCCATGTCATAGGCTTCCTGAACGGTGCCAAAGAAAATCTGGTCGGCTTTATTGGGATAGGTGAGCAGCTCGTTGTGGTTGAGCTTCACGATGAAAGGAATTTTGTGGGCGTACTTGCGGGCGACGGCGCCAAGAACGCCGAAGGTGGAGGCCACGGCGTTGCAATCGCCTTCCATGGCGAGCTTGACGATATTTTCGGCGTCGAAATAATCGGGATTTTTCGCGAAGCTGGCGCCGGCGGAATGTTCGATGCCCTGATCCACGGGAAGAATGGATAAGTAGCCGGTGTTGGCGAGGCGTCCGCGACCGAACATGCGTTGCAGATTGGTGATCACGCGAATATTGCGATTGGAAACGGACCAGATGCGATCAATGAAGTCGGGTCCGGGGAGATGCAGACGATCTTTGGAAATTTTGGGAGCGTTGAAGCCCAGCAGAGATTCCGCTTTTGCTCCCAGGTAGGTTTCGATTTTTCCGGTGCTTGCGCTGGTGGCCATTTGTTTCTCCTGTTTATTCTCGGATTCCGGTAGAAAGCATACTGCCTGCGGCTTCGTCCACCAGCCACAGTAAATTTCCATCGGTGGGTTGAAGCAGTTGCGATGGTAATTGCTCGGGCTCGTAAGGGCCTTCGAGCACGGCTTTCAGCGCCAGAGCTTTTTCTTTGCCGGCGACAGTGAAGAGAATGTTGGCGGCGTTGTTGGCAGTTGGCGCGGTAATGGTGATGCGATCGGTGAAAAGTTTGCCGACCCAGTTGCGAACGACGGTGCGACCTGCGGCGTGCAACGCCTTGGTGCCGGGGAAAAGCGACAGGCAGTGACCTTCATCGCCCATGCCAACCAGGACCAGATCGAAGCGCGGCAGTTGCGTGTCGCTCAGATGAAAATGCGCGCGCAATTCCTGTTCGTATTCGCGGGCGGCGTTTTCGGCGTCGGGATATTCGCCTTTCATGCGATGAACTTGTTGCGGTTTCAGTGGTGCTTTGCTGATCATGGTGTCGCACGCCATCTTGAAATTACTTTGCGCGTCTTCAGGACCCACGTGACGCTCGTCGCCGAAGAACAAGTGCATTTTATCCCAGGGCAGGTTGGAGCTGAAACCTGGATCGGTAGCGAGAAGGGCATAGAGCAATTTGGGCGTGGAGCCTCCCGCGAGAGCGACGCTGAAAGTTCCGCTGCGATTCATGGCGGCTTGCGCGAGCTGTATGAATTTGTCCGCGGCGAGATTCGCGATGGCAGCGCCGTCTTTCAAGATGCGGACTTCGCGTTTTGCCTGCTCGGCCATTACGAAATTCCGACACCGTCAGCAACGGTCGGATGACTGCGCTTGAGGAGACCATCCTCGTCGGGATTGCGCCACTCGCGGCCATCGCGTTCCATGAGCTCGGCAGCCTCGGGCGGCCCCCAGGAGCCAGCAGCGTAATTGGGAAAATCGCGCGCGGGCAAGGCGTGCCAGACGTCGAGAATAGGCT
>JBBRPU010000337.1:0-4216 GCA_038227545.1 Candidatus Acidiferrales bacterium | reverse complement strand
GTCGCGTTTTCAAACTCAAACCATTCGTCGCGCCAATTCGTCTGCGCAATTCCAGCTGTTGCCGTCGCCATCGCATGCCTCCGTGTAACTCAATACCTGCAAGCGGATGAATCAAGTTAATGAATAAAGTTGCGATTAGAAACCGGGAATATCAACATCCAATTTGGGTAGCACGTGGGTTAGGAAGGGAGGCACCGCGCCGGCCGCGTCGTGAACTAGAAGTGCGCCCGCAACTCCCGAAACGCCGGCAAAATTACCAATTTCCCCGTCCCCGCCAGCACCGGCTCATGCTCCAGTTGCCACGTATCCTGATGCGGGATGTACACCGCATTCAATCCAATTTTCATCGCCGGATTAATATCACTGCGCGGGCTGTTGCCAATCATCCACCCGTGCGCCTTCACGATTTTGTGTTTGTGCACCAGCGCGTCAAACGTCGCGTGATCTTTCTCCGGCACAATCTCAATAAAATCAAAAAATCCCTGCAACCCGGACCGTTCTACTTTCGCCGCCTGCTCCGCCGCTTCACCCTTGCTGAAAAGAATCAGCCGGTGCCGCTCCGCTAGATACTTGAGCGTCTCCGGAACGCCGTCCAGAATCTTTGGCGGCGTGCGCTCCAGTTCCAGCACGCGCTCCTTTATTGTCGCCACCGTCTCGCGCGCGGCCATCTGTTCCGCCAGTTTCAGATACGTTTCTTCCAGCGAGCGCCCGAAGCACCGCACTCCATAGCCATGCTGCCGTATATTTTTTCGTTCTGTTTCGTTCAGGATGTGACGGATGTACGCGCGCGTGTACCCGCAGGACTCCACCATGGTGATGAAGTCTTCAATCAGCTTTTCAAAAAATACGTTGTTTTCCCACAGCGTATCGTCCGCATCAATCAGCAGGGTATTACGCCGCATAGTTCTGGATTGTATCGTAGGTCATCACGAGGCTTTCCGCTGCCCGGCCGCGAGCTTTTCCAACACGTTGCGCGCGGTTTTTTGCAATTCCCCGAAACGGGTCAGGTACGTCTGGAACTCCTGGTTCAGCGCTTGCGCCTCGTTCGGCCCCAATTGCGTTCGCAAAATCATGTCGCGCAGTTTCACAGGATGCGGCAGCAGCGCCTCCTCCTGCAATTCCTCCAGCGCCATCTTCGCGTCGTAGTGATACATAAATCCTCCACTATCTAAAAACCGCACCGAAAAATTTCTAAACGTAGCCTGACGGAGGGTGCGCCATCCTCGGCCTTTTGGAGGGTGGGGTCCTTAGGGTGGGAACATCGTAAATCGTACGGCGAGCGGCGTGTGGTTTTCATTGGCGCCGAGTCAACCCTCAAGCCGCAATACAGGGCACAAATTCGTAACGCTCGATTCTCGCGGCAATACCCAACTTTCCGTTTTCGCCAGGATCCACGCGCACCACTGTCCCGGTACAACGAATCTTAACGTCGCTCGATTTCAACAGATCCTTCGGCAGCGTAATCACGAACGCGATTTCCCGCCCCGCTTCAAACGGCTCACTGGCAAAAAAATACAGTCCGCGATAGCTCACATCACGCAAATTCACCGCTGCACCATTCCCGGCGTGCTGCGTAGGAAGAATACTCAGCGGCAAATTCATCGTAAATCGGCGAGCTTCGCGGCGGTCCGTTGCATTTTCCATGGAGCCCCCTCAGCCGTCTGGAAGCAGAAACGCTAACACCCGTGGCATTAAACTGCAACGCGAAAACAAAATTTCTCCCCTTTTCCAGCGCGCCACAACACATTGAGTTGCGACCACGGGTGCCCCAGTCGCCGCAGTTGCGCCTGGGGATTTTGCTCAACTAACATCGTTACTGTCCCTGAGAACAACGCGTTCATTCATTGAAGCCCATGACCCAACATCACGACTCGCGCAATTTCTTTTTATCCGGTCCCGTCGGCCGCCTCGAAGCCATCCTCTGGACGCCGAATTCCCCTACACCGCCTCCACTCGCAGCGCTCGTTTGCCATCCGCATCCACTTTTCGGCGGCACCATGCACAACAAAGTCGTCTTCCAGACCGCCAAGTCCCTCGACGCTCTCGGCATTCCTGTGCTGCGTTTCAATTTTCGTGGAGCCGGCCTCAGTGCCGGAGTTCATGACCGCGGCCTCGGCGAGCGCGAAGATGTGAAAACCGCGCTGCAATTTCTAATCACTGAAATTCCCCGCGTGCCGCTGCTCGTCGCGGGATTCAGCTTCGGCTCGGTAGTGGGCTTGCGGGTTGGCTGCGAAACACCGGAAGTGAAAGAGCTAATCGGCCTCGGCCTTCCCGTCAACAACGCCGACGTGTCCTATCTCCTGGAATGCTCCAAGCCAAAACTATTCGTTCACGGCAGCAACGATGAACATGGCAACCTTCATAAGGTGAAGGAATTGATTCCCACCATGCCGGGCGATAATCGTCTCGTCGTCGTCGAGGGCGTAGATCACTTCTTCGCCGGCAAGCTCCACGAGCTGGACGCCGCCATCACCACCTGGCTCACCGAAAAAATTCCCGCGCTGAAAAAGTAATCAGCGTGCCTCAAGCACTCTCCCCACGCGCAAACAATTTGCTGAATTGATCTACGGTAGCCGTCGGCTCTCCGACCAGCCGTGAATTCGCGCGCGCATGCTCCACGCGCGACATGCCCACCAACGCCGTCGTTATCCCCGGAGCCGAACGCACAAACTGCAAAGCCCGCGCCGCATCATCTTCCAGTCCAAATGCCTCCGCCACGAATCCCGGCAGGTTGCTCGCCACTTGCCCTTGCAGCAAAGACGCGCTCGCAATCAGGGTAATGTCCAACTCGTCGGCCGCCTCCATCACCGTTCGCTTGCGCCCTGCCACCATTTGATTCCCCAGCGTCAGCGCTTCCGTCATTCCCAGGTTGAAAGGCAGTTGCACAAACCGGAAGCGGTGCCGCCCGCCGGCAATTTCCTGCGCGATCTGTATCAATTCCGCAACTTGCATCGCGTCCTGCGCCTGCGCCTCCTGGCGAAACGCATTCCAGGTAGCCACTCCGTAATATTGAATCTCTCCCGCCACCACCGCGGATTCCAGAAACGTAAACGCTTCTCGAATGCGTTCCATAAAATCCGGCTTGGGCGCTTCCGAAAGTTGCGTTTCCGGATTGTGCAGATAAAAAACGTCCACGCAATCCACACCCATGTTGCGCAGGCTGCGCCCGAGTTGATTCTTCAAAAAGCGCGGCGTCATGCAGTGTCCGCCGCCCACGATATCTTTTGCGTTCAACACTCCCGGCTGAATATATTCGCGAAAAAAATATTCGTTCGGATCCCGCGGCATATCGCCATCCGGCGTCAGGTAACCCGCTTTTGTGCACAGCACCAGTTCGTCGCGCGCGATTCCCGTTGCCGCCAGCTCTTTAATGGCCGCTCCGATGCTCCGTTCGCTGCGTTGAAAGCGATAATTTATGGCCGCGTCAATCACGTTGATGCCATTCCTCGCCGCTTCCGCAATCGCTGCCGTATATCCGCGATCGGTTTTCTCGTCGGGATTCCCCAGATACGTCCCCGCGCCCAGAGAAGAAACCGTCAGCCTCTGGGCCTCTCGAAAATGTCCCGCCGCCGCGGCAGGAAATCGCGCCGCATACCGCCGTGTCCCTTCAGGTGTGGCAAATGTCGTCATGGATATGCTCGCACTTGGATAATTTTCTCCCAGCCTATGGAATAAGCGCGAAGTATAGCAGGCTCGCCGATTCTCAATTCGTGCCCGGAGCCGCCTGCGGCTCCGGAGGCGCCAGGAGCCGCGAACACGCCCTTAGAATCCTGCGATACGGCCAATCATTCTTCTCGCGAAAGAAAACCTCACCCGCCCGCGGGTTGCTGTAAAACCAGCGCGCCACCAGCCAAAGGTGTTCACTCAACTCGCCATTGGCAAGTGGCGTTTGCTCGGCCAACTTTGCGGGCACCGGCTGCTCAGCGCCATCCGCAACAGGCTGCGGTGGTTTCGCACCATCCGGATCCAGATAATTTCTAAACACTTTTTCCGCCGACCGCGGCTGGCTCGCCATCTCCACAAACGGCAAAAAGAACGGCTCGCAAACTCTCCCGCCACCCACGCGAAAAGCCGCCACCACCTGCTCCCCGACTCCACGTTGCAGAATCACCGCATCCAGCGACTGAATCCGTCGCGTCAACTCCGTTCGCCCGCGCAGCACCTCCTCCAGTTTCTCCACTTTTTTGTGCAACGCCGCCGCCCGCTCGTAGTCCAT
>JBBRPU010000336.1:0-4223 GCA_038227545.1 Candidatus Acidiferrales bacterium | reverse complement strand
TTGATGACCGAGAAATCCACATCGGCGAAGCCCGGACCGTAAAGGAAATTGCGCGGAAGGTTGCCGAACGTGCCCGGAGCGGGTTGCGCGAAGGCCGCGGGATTCACCCACTGCACTCCATCCTTGCTGAATTTGTGAGATACGCCCGCGTAGGGATCACCGATGAGGTCAGGTCGCTGCACGCCCTCATCTGTGCCCGTGTTATCGGTGGAAGTGGTGGCGTTAAACGGCTGCCCGGTGTGGAAAGACAACAGGCTGCTGAGCTGCCAGCCGTTCAGCAACGGCTTGAAGCGCTGCGCATTCGGCAAGTCGTAGTTGAGCAGCGCGGTGAAATTGTGCCGCGTGTCGAAATCGCTGTTTCCATAATCGCCTTGTACATTAAAGCTGTTCTGGGGAGTCGTCCCGCGATACGCGGTGATGTCATCGAGGGCGTGCGCCCAGGTGTAAGTAAATTGCGAAGTGAAGCGGTGCCATTCGCGCACCTTCAGGACCGCCTGGAAGGAATTATAGTTGGAATTTCCGTAGCTTCCAATTTCGTTGATGATGCCGAAATCAGGAAACTGCGCGTAATAGGGGCGGCTGGCTTGTTGTGCGGCTGCGGCTGCGGCAACTTCGCCGGGAGTGACCGCCAAAGCTTCCGCGGGTGATAGTGCAGCCTGGTTGATGTCCGTAGTCACCAACAAGCGATGCGCGGCGCTGCCCACGTAACCCACTTGCAGTAGCAACGATCGGCCGATACCTTTTTCGATATTCAGGTTGTAGTTGTAATTGTAAGCGTTGCGAAAATTCTGGCTCACAGAAAACAGGTTGTAGATTTGACCGCAGCCATTGCCCGTCGGGCACAAACCTCCGGCTGCTGGGAAAATCGGCTGGTCCGCCACTATGGGGCTGCTGCCCGCCACTGGGGGCACGGTGTTCACTGGATTGCCTCCGGCAGGATTGCCTTCGACTCCATTCGGAGCTCCGTTTGCCGGGCGATTGTCCAGGAACGGATTCAAGTTTGGCGTATCGAAATAGATTCCGAATCCTCCGCGCACGACCAGGTCGCCACTTTCCTTGGGCTTGTAGGCAAACCCGAGTCGAGGCGCAAAATTCTTGTAATTTTTCGGATACACGCTGGAGATGCCCGCGCCCTGAAAAACCAGACCGCCTTTCGCGGGATCGAACACCGAAAGATTCTTTTTGTCGTTGCTCAGCGGACCTTCGTAATCCCAACGCATCCCGTAATTAACGGTCAATTTCCGGCTGACCTGCCAGGCATCCTGCGCAAATAGCGCAAATGTTTTTACGAAGACCAGTCGGGTGGGATCTCCCAACGCGATGCTGGTACGTGCGGGATTGAAGTAGCCGCCCAGAAAATCCGCGAGACTTAAAACGTTAGAGTCCGTTACTGTCGGATCATTGGCCCACGGTCCCTGCGACCCGTCGAAGCGCAACGTGCCCAGTCCGTGGCGATGATAGAACTCTTCCAGTTGCGAGCGGCGGAATTCTCCTCCGAAGCGGAACTGGTGTTTACCCACGGTGTAGGAGATCACGTCAGTAAGATGTCCGGTGATATCTTCACGACCCTCGGGGGGCGTCTGCCCGACGCCGTCAAAGCCGGCGATCTGAATATTCGGCGAACCCCGCAGTCCGGTGGCATCGAAATTCGGGGATAAATTCAATCCATAGTTGGAAACCTGGAAGCCGCTGTTCTGATCGTTGAAAATCTGCCGGAAATAATTCACCCCAGCGAGAACCTGGTTGGTAAGGCGCGGTGACAGAACGGAGTTCCAGGAGACCGCATAGTTAGATACGTGAATGGGCGCAACTTCGTAGTAATACTTCAGTTCTGAAGCAGCTTCGGAGAGTGCCGAGCCGCCGACGGGCGCTACCTGGTTGCCTTGCCCGATGAAGTAGTGGCCGGAAATGGTGTTCTTGTCGTTGATTTTGTAATCGATTTTCGCCAGCCCGTTATAGCTGTATCCGAATTCGGGATCGGGGCTAGTGTAATTGTTGACCGCTGCTGGACCGGTCAACGCGTAGCTCGGCCAGAGGTTCGCGAGCAGCGCGGAGCTCACCGGATTCACCGGCACTCCGTAGGTGGCCAGCACTGCTTCGGCTTCCGCCTGATAATCTGCTGACGGTTCCGTGGCTCGACCCGGAAGCCCGATCGTGAATCGCTGTTTTTCAAACGTCGCGAAATAAAATAGTTTTTCTTTAATGAACGGACCTCCTACCGAAAATCCATATTGATAGTTGCGATTTTCTTTTTTCGAATCCACAAACGGAGAAGCTGCTGCGAGCGCTTCATTGCGGTTGAAGTAATACACCGAGCCGTGAATGCCGTTGCCACCGGACTTCAACGCGAGATCCACTGTGCCGCCGGGGTTGCGGCCAGCTTCGGGCGCGGATTGCGTTTGTACCGTGAATTGATCCACCGCGTCTATGGGCAATACAATTCCGGCGATACCGGAAACACCGCCCTGATTGACGGCCGGAATGTTATGCCATAAGTCGTTGTTGTCTACGCCGTCAATTTGCCAGTTCACTTGATTCGCGCGGGTGCCGTTCAGCGATCCGTAACCGCCCGCGGAATAGCCGCCAAATCCGGGCGTCACGGAAATCAACTGCGTAAAGTCCCGGCCGTTAAGCGGCATATCCTGCAGCTGGCCGCCGGTGACGGTGGTGGTTTGCGTTTCGGTGGTGGTGTCCAGCGAAAGGGACGCGGCGGAAACTTCTACGGTGGTAGCTTGCTGCGAGAGCGATAGTTTTACCGGCAACGTATAGATCGAGCCCTGCGTGACCATCACGTTATCCACGGCCATTTCCGGAAAACCGGACGCGCTGACGGTGACCACATAGTTTCCGACGGGAAGATCCTGAAATGCGAATTGGCCATCGCTCGTGCTGCTGGTGGTGGCGGTGATTTCGGTGGCCTTGTTCCTGGCCTTCACTTGCGCGTCTGGAACGACCGCGCCAGAGGGGTCCACCACCGTGCCGTTGATGGCCCCGCGATATGTTTGTGCGCTCACCGCAAATCCTGAAGATGCCAGTAACGTTACTGCTAACAAATAGCGAAAAATCCTCATTTCCTTTCACCTCGTAAGTATTTTTTAAAGACACCCATGGCCTAACCGCTATGCAGCGGCTATTTCAGGACATTTTAAGTTGCGGTGAGCGTTGCTCGACTCGGCTCACCGGGCGCGTAAATTGGGAAAGCTAGGTAGGCAAACGACAACACCTTGGTAATTTCAACGGTCGATCCTTTACTTGCACCAATTGCGAGAAGATAACGAAATGAAAACAGTTGGGTGACGGCATGTTGGGCGGATGCTGACGCCAATTTGGCAGGTAGTCAAAGGCAATGAACAAATTAATCGAAGCAATAATTTTGATTTCCGTTGGTAATTGGTCATCTGCACCGGCAAACTCTTTGATAATTGTTTTTTCATAGCACGACGTCACTCCAGGAGAGGCATGGGATCATGGCCGATAGAAGATTTAATACCGTGTTGATTACCGGGGCGACCGACGGGCTAGGCAAAGCCGCCGCGCTTCTATTGGCTGAACGTGGCTACCAGGTTTTTGCCGCGGGGCGCTCGGCGGAAAAACGCGGGCGGCTCGACACCTTGGCGCGCGAGAGAAAATTACCAATCGAAACGTTGGAATTGGATGTGCGACGACCAATCGGTCAAGACGGCGGTTGCCAGCGTGATTGAAAAATCTAGCGGCCTGGATGTGCTCATCAATAACGCGGGCATTGTCTACGCTTCCACGGTGGAAGACACGCTCATGGAAGATTGGCGGCGCCAGTTCGAAACCAATTTCTTTGGAGTGGTGCGTGTTACGCAGGCGGTGTTACCGCACCTGCGTACGCGCCGCCGCGGGCGCATTCTGATGATGAGTTCGGTTTCAGGACTGGTGACGCCTCCAACGCACGGACCCTACAGCAGCAGCAAGCACGCGTTGGAAGGCCTGAGCAACGCGCTGCGTATGGAAATGTATCCGTTTGGCGTGGACGTGGTGCTCATCGAGCCCGGCTACATCGTAACCAATATTCAAAATGTCGCCGAGCAGTTGATGGCGCCGTACGCGGAAAAAATCTCCCGCGGCCCATATGCGAAAATTTATGCCGGAGCGTTCGGTGGCGCAACCAGCGCCAGAAAAAAATCAGCCACCACTGCTGAGGATTGCGCGCGCATCTTGCTGCGGGCCATCGAAGCTCCGCGCCCCAAACCGCG
>JBBRPU010000335.1:0-4225 GCA_038227545.1 Candidatus Acidiferrales bacterium | reverse complement strand
GCTTACCGAGCCGTCGGTGGCGATGATCGCGTGGAGTTCGACAATGCCTTCGCGACGAGTCTGACGAGCGAGTTCGGGGAATATTGGTTCGACGCGATGTATGAGCATGGCGGGGTCGAGATGGCCGACGCGGACGATGGTTGGCTCGGGTGCGCGAGGCACGAGAGGCTGGGGGCCGTTGTTGGCAAGATTGGCGCAGTCGGAACATTCGGGAGTCCCCGGGAAACCGTCCACGATGATTGTTCCGTTTCCATTGGGCGAGGCCGTTGTGATTGGTACTGGGGGCGGGAGCATTGGCGAACAGGTGAGACAAAAACTTAGACCATGCCTTGGGACTGCGGGGTGTGGGTGCTGAGTTGGATGGCTCGCGGCCGCGGCGTGATGGTAGGGCGGTATGGGCATTATGTTGGCGTGAGCGATGCGTTCGGTTCTCCAGAAAAGGGGGACAATGATGAGTGCCGCGAGGATTACGATTTGGGCGATGACGGAAATCATGAGGGAGCGGCGGCGGCGGCGATGGGCGCGCGCGAGTTGAGTGGCGTCGCCATCTACCAGGCAGGCTTGGAGGGATGCGGCGGCGGGTTCGAAAATATCACGGCTAGGCGCTGCGGATTTTTGTGCAGACACGTAGTTCCTCCCATTAAAAATTTGCGTTGGTGTGACAGGGATTCTGCGTCCGGCAGTGGCCAGGAATTTGGCGGCGCAGACTTCCTGTGGTGTGGCTGCAGGAAGCCGGCGCCGCGCTCGCAGGGATTGAAGTACGCGCATCCTTCAGTGAATTGGACACCGGGGGATGTTGGGAAGTTCCAGGAGGGTTGGTATTCGAAATTTTTGGGACGAGAGTGGTGAAAAAAGCCGCCTGCCGATGAGTGAGAGTGGACGGAAAAATCCTCACCCTATAAGTCGAGGGTGGGGCACCCGCCGTAGTCGAAATTTTGGGATTTTAGAGAGGATAAAAAAAAACCAAGACCAGGAGTTGAGTGAGAGTGGATGGGAAAATCCCCACACGAAAACCCGTCGTTTGGGGCACCCGGTGCGACCCTTAGAAGATGATGCGGGGCTGGCGGAAGGTTCGAAAGTTATGGAAAGTAAATATTTTGGAGGGGCTGTACCGAACCGGGGAAGTGGAGCATCACACCTTTGTGGACGTGGATCTCAAGGAGGGTAAGGTCATGGACGGGCGTAATGTGGAAACAGTAGGTGTGCGCCGGACGGGCTGGGCCGCTCTGGACCGCGATCCGCAGCAGGACACGGTGGAATACATCTGTCCGCACTGCGGCGCGAAAGGCCAGAAGAACGCCCGGCGCGAACGAGCGCAATATCATTTCACGGATGGGTTTTTGCAGGATTTGCAGGGCGAAGCGACGCATTGCCGGACGTGCAATGGTTCATTTCGGGTGATGCCGGTGGTACTACTGCATGACCAGGATGAAACGCGGCGTTTTGAGGCGGTATTTTCGGAAGAGCTGTCGGACCAGAGACGACGGGCCGAGGCGGCCTAAGCATAGGCCGGTTTTATTATTTTTAATCGTATGGGCGCCTAGAAATGGGCGCCTTTTTGTTTCGAGAGCGCGAAACACTCAGCGATTTCGGATGGGCTGAGTAAAACAGGGCACAGACATGCATCTGTGCCCTGTTGAGTGTGCCTAGATGCGCCACTTACTATGGGTGTTCGTGATAGTGCTCGTGGTCTTCTTCTTTCCAGTCGCGATCGGAGTGCCAGGTCTGCGAGTCGTCGTCCCACCATTCGTGATACGTGGTGTAGCAATGTTCGCGGGCTTCAGAAAGCTCATGGCGAGCATGCTGGGCTTCCGAGCTCTTGTAGCCGTGATGCTCAATAGCCTCGTGCAATTTGTGATCGGCCTTGGAGATGCGCTTCTGACAGTCTGAATTGTGATCCGCGCGGCTGGGGAGGGCGCCGACGGTGGCAAAAGCGACTACGCCGCTTGCCAATAAAGCGGTCTTTCCGAGGTAAAGAGTCCAGCGATGAGGCAGGTTCATTAGTTCTCTCCTTGTGAGGAAATCCTCGACAACGGAGCGTACGAGTTAGTTCGTGCGTGGGGCCATACAGGGATGCGTGTAGGGACGCTTAGGTGATGCGGTAGGTGGTGGAAGATTCGGAAATGCGCGATGTTCTTAGAGATTTACAATGTGCGGTTTTGCACACTAGGACTGCAGGAAAGAGTCCACCTTCATGTGGTATTTCTCGAGGCCGGTGCGAATGTGATTGAAGGCTTCGTCAACGGTGTCGGCGAATTGCAACATTTTGAATTCGCGCTCGTTGATGGTGCCGGATTCGACCAACGCCTTCCAGTTCAAAACTTTATTCCAATATTTTTGGCCGTAGATGAGGATGAGGTTGTGCTCTGCAAGCTTGTGCGTCTGCATGAGCGTGAGCATTTCCATGAGTTCATCAAGGGTGCCAAAGCCGCCGGGGAATACGATGAGGGCTTTAGCGATTTGCGCGAACCAGAGTTTGCGCATGAAGAAGTAATGGAAATTAAAACTTAGCTCCGGGCTGATGTAGGCGTTGGCAAATTGCTCGTGCGGAAGTTCGATGGAGAGGCCGATGGATTTGCCGCCGGCTTCGGTGGCGCCGCGATTGGCGGCTTCCATGATGCCGGGCCCGCCTCCGGAACAGATGACAAAGCGGCGGGGGCGCGGGCCCAGAGTCATGGCCCAGGCGGTGATGCGATGGGAGAGTTCGCGGGCCTCTTCGTAGTAGCGGGACATGTCAAGAAGGCTTTTGGCGCGGCGGATGGCGGCGCGATGTTTGGAGCGATCGGCGGTTTTAATTTTATTTGCCGGGAAATCTTTCAGGCGCTGGTAACGCTTGAGCGCGAGATCGCGCGGGAGAATGCGCGCTGAGCCGAAGATGACGATGGTGTCGCCGATGCCTTCTTTCTTCAGCTGGACATAAGGATAGAGATATTCGGCGAGGATGCGCAGGGGGCGGCCTGGCGTGCTCTGTAAAAATTCGGAATCTTCGTGAGGCGCTTTGGGCGCGTGGCGGGGCTTAAGCTTCGGTAGTCGCGGGGACATTTTCTCTCCAAATGCGTGGTTAATTTCGGGAAGCGGGGACAGGCGCGGCAACATCTGCAGGGTAGAGCGCGTCGAATCCATCTGTAAGGCGCTTCGCGTGACTACTTACTATTGTGTGCTGAAGGCGGGCCGGGGAGAAGCACAGACTGCGCGGTGCTGTTACATTGTGCAACGTTAATCAGTTGGGAACAGTGAAACTTCGAGAGATCAAGATGCATACGAGGAATGTTCGGCGGGTCAGGATGGCGCTCGCGGGGCTGGCGGTGGTTTGTGGATCGGCGGGAGTGTGGGCGCAGGCTCCCGAAGGGCCGCTGGCGCCTAAACCCGGAGTGGCGGTGCAGCAGGCTCCGCCAGAAGCGCGCCTGAAGGTGCGGGTGACGCTGGTGAATACGCCAGTTACGGTGAAGGACGCGCGCGGAGAGATGATTCACGATCTGGATGCCAAGGATTTTGTGGTGACGGACAACGGGGTGACGCAGAAAATTTCTCATTTCGATCTGGGAGGCGAGCCGCTGGCGGTGGTGATTCTGATGGAGACGAGCTCGCGGATTGCTGCGATATTTCCGGAGATGCGCAAGACGGGGATTCTGTTCACGCAAACGGTGATGGGGCCGAGCGGCGAGGCGGCGGTGGTGGGATTCAGCGACGCGGTGGAGAAGCTGCAGGACTTCACCGGGAACAGTGACGCGATTGAGAGCGCTATCGGCGGGATGCAGCAAGGATCGTCGGAATCGCGGCTGTACGACGCGATGGCGGTGGGAGTGGAGATGCTGAGCGGACGGCCGCAAGGGACGGCGGAAAAAGTCGGGCGGCGGCGAGTTTTGTTCATTTTGTCGGAGGCTGCGGACGTGGGCAGCGGCGCGAAACTGGGCGAAGTGTTGCGGCGGGCGCAGCTCGGGAACATTACGATTTACAGCGTGGGGCTTTCGACTACGCGCGCCCAACTGCAGTCGAGGGATCGGAAAGAGAGGATTTCAGCGACGCCGCCGGGAGTGTTCGGGCAACCGCCGCTGCCGGGTTCGGTGCAAACACCGACGACGGAGGAGCAGCGTTACGGAGATATTAATTTGCTGGCGCTGGCGGTTTGGGCGGTGCAGCACGCGCAAAGTCAGGTGAAGGATCATGCGCTGGAAGTGGCTGCGACGGCGACGGGCGGGGCACATGTGGCGACGTTTCGCGACAG
>JBBRPU010000334.1:0-4231 GCA_038227545.1 Candidatus Acidiferrales bacterium | reverse complement strand
TGGATGCCCACAAGAATTTCGTCAAAACCGACCCGCGGCCTGCGGTTTAATGGAGCGTCTCCTAGTTTCACCATTTCGGGCACTTTCTCCTAGGTGAAGAGTCTTGGACTCCTGAACTCACGCCGTTCGGAGGGTCGAAAACCGTTTCTAAGCCAATGATGCTGGAGGGCCTCGATTGATGGCTCAATCGAAGAAGCCTCAGTCTTTTTTCCAGCAAGGGCAACACTTTCGGGGATAGCATCTGAAAAACTCCTTCTTCCCGGCGAATATTACAACACTTCAGTGCGTCGCAACGCCGTTTGACAACCAACCTCTGTTGCCCACCGGTTCTGAAGCACTCGACATATCACGCGGTGGGTTTTGGGCGGGACGCACGGAGCAACACAAGTTCTGTATTGGACGGCGGTGCTAGCCCAAGCATTGTACAAAAACTGATGCGTCATTCGGGAAACCCGCATAACGCTTGGGATCTACGAAAAGTTGAGACTGTATGGCGGAGGGCAGTCCATTCGAACCGGTGGTTTCATTTGCTCCTCGAAAGTGCACCGCGCGCTTTGTTCGGGAGAATTTGGCGACGGTTCTACAGTTTTTGTGAACTGAATACGTAGAACGAACGAGGCAAGGCCGCGAATTAGCTTGAATTGGCGCAGAGATCGGCGTTTTCCCAGCTAATTGTTGGGAGAAAGAGAAAAGCAAAGACTGGTTGGCGGAGAGGGTGGGATTCGAACCCACGGTAGGGGTTAACCTACACACGCTTTCCAAGCGTGCTCCTTAAACCGCTCGGACACCTCTCCGGTGTTTGCAAATGCGGCTCAATTAATTTAACAGAAACGTATGATTGCCGCACGCGCGAGTGGGGCATTTTGTGGGGGCACTTTGCTGCTGTGCTTCTGGGATTTGGTGTGCGTCTGATAAACTTCTTGCGGCTACTCCGGGGTCGTCTAATTGGTAGGACTCCAGACTTTGAATCTGGCTATCGTGGTTCGAGTCCACGCCCCGGAGCCAAGTTTTTGCGACTGAGGATTAACTGTCGGCTGTTTCCGGATGGCTTGCCGAAAATTTGCGTCTGGTGTTCACTGGACTTCCTCGGATGACCACACTCGCCGCGCTGATCCCCTGAGAATGCGGTTGGTGTTATGAGCACAAGGCGGGGTGATTCCTGCTTAATTCGATCTTGATATGAGTACGACACCTAGTGATTCCCTGCTCGATGAGGTTTTTATTTCGGTGTGGCGGCAAGCTTTGGCGGAAGGAAAGAGCATTGTTGCGGTGGGCGAAGAGACTTATGCGGTGCGGCGCACGTCGCGGCATCGCCTGGCGCAAGTGGATTTCGAGTGGGACGGTCGGGCGTATCGCGGGCTAGAGCAGAATCCGCAGACCAAGTCGCGGTGGGCGCAGATGGCGCGTGGCGGGGCGAAGGTAATGCAATTTTTGCAGGCGGGGGTTTATATCGGCGTGGTTGCAGATGGAGTTTCGAAACACTACGGGCGGAAGGTTAATGAGGAGTGATTGCGTGCTGCGTGCGTAATCACGAGGATGCGCGATTTCATTGGAAAACAGAAGCAGGTTCCTCACCCGCCCGGAGAAGGCGGCGGGTTCGGAATGACATGGCTCGTTGTTATTCTTATTTATTTCTGATTTTATTTATTTCCGGTCGCCTTTATTCTGAGCGCCTTTATTTTCTGAGCTTCTCTAATTTCTGATCGGCTTTATTTCTGATCGGCGAGATAAGGGCGACACTGACCCAACCGATCTAAGTGTTAACGCGAGCGGAGTTGGGCTAATAAGTACGCGCTACTCCTGGGTCATGTAGTCGTCGGTGTGGTTCCAGTCAATGGTGGGGTCGAGGGCGGGATCTACTTCGCCGCCGTTTTCTTTGGGGGCGGGCTTATCCATTTTGCGTTGGACGCGCTTTTCTTCTTTCATTTTGCGCTTTTCCATCCGCTTCATTTCTTTTTGGCGCTTCTGAAAAGTGGTTGTCATGAATTCTCCTCGCCACAGAGTGCACCCTCGGCGGAGCCGGGGCGGTGCAGCAACTCTTGCAACGTTTTATTCCGGTATTACCAGCGCGGTTCGCGCGGCTGTCTTACTGATTCACGATAGTCTTCGTTGGAGAAGCGGTCGCGACCACCACCGCCACCTTTGCCACGTCCACCGCCACTGCCGCTGCCGCCGCCTGGTCCACGGCCGGTGTTGGGCCCACGACCGGCGCTGGGGCCATTGTTGAAGCTGCGCTGACCGCTGCGCGGTGGGCCGCCTTCGCCCTTGGGGCGCGCTTCATTGACCTTGAGATTGCGTCCGCCAAATTCTTTGCCGTCGAGGCCGGTCATGGCCGCGGAAGCTTCCGCGTCGTTGGGCATCTCAATGAAGGCGAAGCCGCGGGCACGGCCGGTTTCGCGATCCATAGCCATGTGCACGCGCGTGATCTGACCGAAGGGCTCAAACAAAGTACGCAGGTCGCTCTCGGTAGTTTGAAAGCTCATATTCCCTACAAATAAACTCTTCATTGTGATTCTCCCGGTACCCTTCGAAGCGCCATGGGTGCGGAAATTCGGCACAGCCGTTTCCCGGCACTACAGAAACTGGCTGAAAATTGGCTGAACTAGTGGAGGAAAGACGGCAGTTTCACGTTCCAGGCAGTTCAGGCAATCCAACTTCGGGAGCCTACGCAAGAGACCATATCATAATGGCGGAGAAAAACCGAATGGACTTTTGGCGCGGCGGGCATTTTCGCGCGGCCGAGCGGTACCAACAGCTTGACGACCTGGGCTTAACTGACGCCGTGATCAGGGCTTCAGCAGATCGCCGACGGCGCGCCAGGCCTGGTCAATGGCGACATCGGTGTAGGCGCTAGCTCCCGCGTCGGAATTAGCGATGGCAATTTGTCCGACGCGCTGGCGGCCGATGACCCAAGGCTTTTCGTTTTCTATCCAGTCGGGATCGAACAGCGGATTTGGTGTGAAGGCGTAGCCGTGGGCCCAACGATTTACAGTGATGCCTTGAATGTCGCGCGCGTCGTCGAATCCGGCGGAGCCCAGCATTCTGCTGAGCTGATCGCGAATATTTTTTTCGAAAGTTGAGAAGGGCGTGTCGAGCAGTTCCCTGCGGCCGGCGCGGCTTTGCTCGCGATGAGATAAGCCCGGTTTGCACGGCGTGCGGAGCATGAAAAGCACGGCGGGATCTTTGGGGCTGGCGGGAAATTTGTAGTTGCCGAGGCTGACGGGAAAATCCAGCGCGGTATAGGTGTGATATGCGGCGGGCGCGACGATATGGTGAACATTTAATTTTGCGAAGGGCTCCCAATTTCTTAGCGCGACGTGGGTGTACACGAGCGGAGATTTGACCAGGTAGGAGAGTGCTTTGCTCTGCTCGGCGGGAAGGTCGGGGCAAATGTACGGAATCATCCCGTTGTAGCAGGCGAGGACGCAGTGCTTCGCTGCCGCGATTTGCAGTTTGCCGTCGCGGACGTAAGCGACCTGAACGTGTTTTGGCGAATCCTGTGCGGTTCCGTTTTTCACGTGGACCACGGTGCTGTTGAGGCGGATGCGAACCGGCGCGCCAGCGACGTCGAGTTTGCTGTAGATGGCGCGAGCGGTGACGACGTCTTCCATGGTGGTGCCGGGGATGGCGGCGGGAATTAACGAGCGCACGAGCAGGCGCGCGATGGAGGCGTTGCCGTCGGGGAAATGATAGATGTAGGGCTCTTCTTTTCCGGGCTCGGGAAAACCGAGGCCGTCGAATCCGGGGTAGGTGAAGGATTCGTAGTCGTCGCCGGCTTCGAAGCACTGGAGCGCGGGGACAGCTTCAATACCGACGCAGAAAAGATCGTGGGTGAATGTTTGAAAGAAAGGCAAGGCTTGGGGCGTGAGGTGGCAATACCTGGTCAGGTAGTCCGCGTAGCTTGTTTTTCTGAGGAGTGCGGTTTTTTCTTCAAGCGACATCCCGGCGAGATAGTCTTTTTTTTCGGTGTAGACGCGGGCGATGTCGTGGCGCACTTCCTCCGATAGCGGGGCTTTGGCGAGAAATTCCGGCCAGGGAGTGGCGTTCATGCCAGTGAGGAGGCGGTCTTCGCCGAAAGTTTCCTTGTCAAAGAATGCGGCGGTGCCCATTTTTGAATAAAGTTTCTGGTCGTAGGCCTGATTGAAACGCTCGACGCGGACGCCGATTTCTTCGATGAGGGCTTTGGCGACGCCGCTGTACTTGCCGGGGCTTTCGATGGATTGTGTGCCGC
>JBBRPU010000333.1:0-4251 GCA_038227545.1 Candidatus Acidiferrales bacterium | reverse complement strand
TATTTGGATCGAGTTGATGATTTGTTCCATCGCCACGCCCATCTGGTGGGCCACCCCTCCCTACACCGTGGTTCACGAGGGCGCTTACTTCTTGATGCTCCTCACCGGCCTTACTTCTCTGCTCATCAACTGGAATCCGCTAATGAAGCTCGACGGCTACCACATGTTGTGCGAGATGATCGGCGTCCCAGACCTCAAAGAACAATCCACCGCCTTCACCGCTGCATGGGTGAAGCGTCACATCTGGGGCCTCCCCGTGGAAGTTCCCTACGTGCCCAGGCGCCGCCGCCTCGGCTATACCGTTTATGCCTTGCTCTCCGGCATCTACAGCTACTCTGTTCTTTACATCGTCGCCAGTTTCGTCGGCAATGTCTTCCGCAATTTCGATCCGCAGTGGTCGTTTATTCCCGAAGTTGGAGCCGCACTTCTGATTTTTCGTTCCCGCATCCGCTTACTGGTGAACTTTATGAAATTCGTCTACCTCGATAAAAAAGATCGCGTGCGCTCGTGGTTCACTCCCTCGCGCTCCACGGCCATCGCTGCTGCCCTGTTGGTTTTTGTTCTCTTGCCGGTCTGGCGGCAATCCACCACCGGTCGCTTTACTCTCGAACCCGCCAACCGCGCGGTGATTCGTGCCACCGAGCCCGGCACCGTCACCAATGTTTACAGTCACGAAGGCCAGCCCGTCGCCCAGAGTGCGGTGCTCTTTAAAATCGCCAACTTACCTCTGAGTTCCCAGTTGGCCCACAGCCGCGCCGAACTCGCCATGGCCACCAATCGCCTGAGTTCCGCCAGCCGCAGCTATCAGAACTTGGGCTATGCTCTCCAGGAACGCGAGCGATTCCTGGCGCAGGCCCGTGGCTTCCAAGCCCAAGTAAACGAGTTGGAAGTCGCCAGTCCTCTGACCGGCGTCCTGCTCACGCCCAGAGTGGAAAACCAGCTTGGCATGTACGTGAAAGCGGGAACCGAACTTGCCGAGATTGGCGATTTGCGTTACATGCGCGCGCGCATCTACGTCTCGGAATACGAAGTGCATAAGTTGAAGGTCGGCTCACCCGTGCGTCTGCAGGTTGACGGTCTCTGGAGAAAGTGGAATTCCTCCGCCGCCGCCATTTCCCCGCTGTCCACCCAGCTGGATCCCGGTCTGCAGGAAGAGAATGTCTACAAGGGTTTGAATCCGCCCGCCTTTTACGTGGTCGACATACTTTTGGACAACAGCTCCGGCCGCCTCAAACCTGGAATGACGGGCTTGGCGCGTGGCTATGGTGCGCCCCGGAGTCTTGCTCATTTGTGGTGGGAAGCGATCGCAGAATTCTTCGGCCGGAAAGTGTGGTAAGTAAACCGCCTGGTATTAAGTACGGTCTGCTATTAAGGGGCTGCTAGTAAGCCCGGCTGCTGAGTGCCGCCAGTTATTAAAATCACATGCAAATAAAAAAGAAGGCTGCGAGCTGGTGGCAGCCTTCTTTTAATCGAAACAAAGCGTCGAGGGCGTACCGACCCCTAGCTTGTTTACTTGACCGACTTCAGTGACTTCAGGCTAGTCCCTTTAATCCCCTTCAGCGACTTCAAGCTAGTCCCTTTGATCCCCTTCAAGCTGGTGTTTTTCCCGCCCAACGCCTTCAAGCTGACGGCCTTTTCGCCTTCTGGCGCTGTCGCCACGTTGGCTTTCTTGGTGGTCTTCAACGCGCTGATCAATGATTTCTTTTCGATGGACATTGTGGGCTCCTGTAATTTTGCCTAAATTTGAATTCCGCTTGACGTCTTACCTTATTGCAGATGGTGTGCCAAACTTCCCGAACGCCTCTCTGTTTTCTTCCGCGTTTAGAATCAAGCACTTGGAAATCTCACGCCTGGGATTTGCTTCTAATTCCCCGGCTAAAAGTTCTACTTGGGTTAAAATTTAACCTCTAGTAGGTTAATTTTTAACCATCCCCGAGCTTCAGCTTCCTGCATAGGTACTTCATCCGCTGCGGGTCCACTCGCAGCAGCACCGCTGCCGCCGATTTCTTCCCCCCGGATCGCCGCAATGCCGCTTTCAGATACGCCACCTCGATCCGCTCCATCTCCGCATCGAAATCCACGCCCTCCTCCGGTATCAAAATCGCCTCCTGGCTTGCTGTACTGGCGTACAACAGCGCTTGCGGCAAATGCTCCGCCGTTATCACCGCGCTGTTATTCATGATTACCAGCCGCTGGATCACGTTTTCCAGCTCCCGCACATTGCCCGGCCACGCATAATCTTCCAGGATCTCCATCACGTCGTTTCCCATGCTCTTCAGCGGTTTCTTCGCGGTCGCACAATACACCCGCAAAAAATGATCCACCAGCAACGGCAAATCCCCCGCGCGATCCTTCAGCCGCGGTACAAAGATCGGCACCACGTTTATGCGGTAATAGAGGTCTTCGCGGAAGCTTCCCTGACGAACAAATTCCTCCACATCCTCATGGGTGGCGCAGATCAGGCGGAACTCGATTTTGCGAACCGACCGCGCGCCCAGGCGCTGGACGCTGTGCTCCTGCAGCGCCCGCAACAATTTGCTCTGCAGATTGGGCGTCAAGGTGGTGATTTCGTCGAGGAACAAAGTCCCCGTGTGCGCCGCCTCGATCAGCCCGGGCTTGGCGGCATCCGCGCCGGTGAACGCGCCCTTTTCATAGCCAAACAGCTCCGACTCCATCAGCGTGTCTGGCAGCGCGGAGCAGTTCAGACAGATGAAAGGTTTGCTGGCGCGCTCGCCAGACTGCACGATAGCCTGGGCGACCAATTCCTTGCCTGTACCGCTTTCTCCCCGCAGCACCACCGTGGTGTTGCTGTCCGCTACCGCCTGGATGGTTTGATACAGTTTCTGCATCGCGTTGCTGCCGCCGATCATGTCGCAGAACGCCGAGCGGCGTTCCACTTGTTCGACGAGGCGGCGCCCTTCGAGTTCCAGCGCGCGCTTTTCGATGGCGCGCGACAACACAATGGAAAGCTCCCTGGGGTTCGGGGGCGAAAGAAAAAACTCGTCGGCACCGGCGCGGCTGGCCAACACCGGAACGGTGCGCTGATTCGAACTGGAAGTGGCCACCAACACGATGTCCTCGCGAAGCGCCCGGATTTCCTGAAGTACTTCGATGCCATCTTTGGCGCCATCGCCAATACTGTCGAGATCAAAAATCATGGCGCGCAATTCGGGATTGTCGACGAAGTCCTTGATCAGATCCTCGGTTTGGGCTTTCACAACTTTAAAATCGCCGTGCAGCGCGTCGAAAATAGTTGAGAACGTTGCTTCATCGATAGTCACCAGCGCGACAAGCAGTCGCGCCGTCCGGGAAGCCTCGTTTTCAGCAGGCATAAATGGGTAGGTGGATTATAGGGGATGAGATCGGAGCGTGGAAGGGAATGCGGGAAATGGAAATCAATTAGAGTGGTAGCCGGCGCCGTCTCAGAGAAAGCCCTGAAGCGCGCCGCACTTGGCCGGGGTTTCCTGGACGCAAATGAGTTCAATCAGTCCCGGCTGGCTGGAATATCTATCGACGGGCTACAAGTTTGATCCGGTAGTCCTGAGCGCCAAGCTGCCGCTGGAATTTTTTGAAGCGCGCAACGCCATGCGCATCGCGCAATCCGCGGGAGCGGAACGCTACGCGGCGGAAAGCTACCGCAAAGCCTCCCGCCAGATGGACGAAGCCGATGCAATGGCCAGTTCGCGGCATGAAGACAAGAAAGCGCTGATTGCGCTGTCGCGCGAAGTGGTGGAAAAAGCTGAAGACGCGCGTGAAATTTCTGTAAAACACATAGACGAAGAACGCGTCGCACGCGAGCGGAGCGCCGGTGAAGGACGCGAAGCCGATGCCAAGGCGCGAGTCCATGACGCGGAGTCGGAAACCGCGGAAGCTGTTCGCGAGCGCAATGAAGCGGATCGCAAGAACCGTGATGCGCAAGCCGTCGCGCGCCTGGCCGCAGGAGCGCAGGCCGACGCTGAGCGAGATCGCCACGCGGCGCAGCAAAAACAGCAATCCGCGGAGGCGGATTCTGACCGCGACCGCGCCAACGCGGCGTCCTCGGACGCCAAACTTCAACAAGCCTTGCGCGACCGCGAAGACCTTCGCGCGAAGCTTCTGCAGCAGTTCAATTTGATTCTGGAGACGCGCGATACCGCGCGCGGGCTGGTGGTCAACATGTCGGATGTTTTGTTCGATTCCGGCAAGTTTACGCTGCGGCCGCTGGCTCGCGAAAAGCTGGCGAAAATTTCCGGCATCGTACTGGCGTATCCG